>CAMHDB010000162.1 GCA_946183715.1 uncultured Oscillibacter sp. | reverse complement strand
GTGCGCCCGCGCATGTAGGCCAGCGGCGCGACTTCGATACTCCCGCGCTCCACGTACTTCTGATACGTTTCCGCGCCCAGCAGGTCAAAGAGGGCGTCGTAGAGCGGGCGGAGGTACGGGTCTACTTTGCTTTGCAGGTCTCCGGGGAGGAATCCGAGGCGCTCCCCGGCCTCGACCGCCGGACGCGTAAGGATAATGCGGTTCACCTGACGGTCACGGAACGCCGCGACCGCCGCCGCAACGGCTAAATACGTTTTCCCGGTTCCGGCGGGTCCTACGCCGATTGTCACCGTATTTTTCAGCACGGAACGAATATAGGCCTCCTGTCCGAGGGTCTTGGGCTTGACGGGGCGGCCCTTCGCCGACACGCAGAGTACGTCGGCGGACAGCTCCGCGATTTTGTCGCCCTTCCCGGCCCGGACGAGCGAACAGACGTAGCGCACATTCTGTTCGCCGAGGTTCTCCCCGCGTGCCGACAGCGACAGTAAGCCTTCCACGGCCTTGCAGGCCATCATGACGTTTTCGGCGTCGCCGCCGACGCGTAATTCCCCGTCGCGGCTGACCATCGTCACGGAAAATTCCCGCTCCAGAAGGCGGATGTTCTCGTCGAATGAGCCGAACAGGTTCGCCGCCTGTTCCAAGCGTTCCATACTGATTTTCTGTTCCAAAATTGTATTCACTCCCTGTTCGCCGTGTAAATCGGGACGCGCTCGCCGATTTCCTCCACGCACTCCGCGGATAGCGTGACTTCCAGACTGTCGCCGCGCATACGGGCCGCGCAGAGCGTCGAACGGATTGCCCCGTAGGGCGCGACCTCAACCTTTAACTGGTCGAGTAAGGCGGCCTCGCCCCGGTTCCGCGCCTCGTCCGCGCCGAGTTCGACGGGCACCGCCTCGTAGGGGCGGTAACTCTCTCTGACAATCGTCAGCGGCAGCGGCAGTCCCAGCAGGGACAGCGCGGTTCTTTGCGTTATTTTATCACAGTTTGCCTCCGGTTCCAACCCCGTAATGCCCCGATTCCCAAAGAATTTTACGCGACGCTTCCCGAAAATCACCGACACTTGCCCGTATTGTTCGCCCGTGAACCGCTTTTCGGTCGACAATAGCGGTATGGTCGTGGTGAGCTGGTACCAAGTCCGCGCCTTGACGGAGCCGCGCCCCGGCATGATACGCGTCTTTCCGGTGGTTTCCAAGTCCTCCGTGCCGCTGATTAACAGGTCTCCGGGGAGTACCGACGCCCCCGGGAGTACGGCGGCCTTTCCGTCGAGGGCCGACACCGACAGCACAAGCCCGTCGCGGCGCGCGACGACGTTCGCGGGCGTGTCCGTGTCGACGGCCTCCGGCGGCGGCGTCCGCTCGCGTACCTGTACGTGCGCCCGGTAGCCCGACACGTTGACCGAAATCCACTCCAATTCCGGCACGTCCAGCAGGACGTGGTTCCGGATGTCCTCGCCGTCCAGCGACAGCCCGAACGAACACAGTCCGACGCCCTGTTTTTCCAGCGCGCGCAGAATCCGCTCTTCCGGGACTGCCTGATTTCCCTGTATGTCGTAGTCCCAGACGAAGAACGAGCCCAGAAACAGCGCCGTCGGCACGACGACCGCGAACACGCATAATGTCTGACGCCGCGCCAGCGCCGAGAGCGCCGCGCGGAATCCGACTTGCCGCGCCGCGCGGATTTCGCAGTCTACGCCCCGCAGGGCCTCGCGGAGACGGGCGTAGTCGCCCCGGGAGAGCGTCAGCGACAACGCCCCGTCGCCGTCGCGCCGCAAGTCGCGGAAGGGAAGCCCGCGCTCCCCGCACAGGTTCAGTATCCGCTCCGGGTGCTCGCAGACAATTTCCGCCCGAACCTGTCCGCGCAGGCGCTCCCATAGACGGTTATTCATGGCTGACCCACTCCAAAGTCAGAATCGTGCCGCCCACGCGCAGGGCCGCGCCCGTCATGGCAAGCAGCGTCAGGTCACGCCCCCCGATACGCAGTACGCCCGCGGGCGTGTTGGCGTCGATACGCTCCCCGCTGTAGGACAGAATCCCTGAGTGATGTTCGAGATACAGCTGGCGGCTCCCGATTAACTCTAAGCGCGGCAACCCCGCCACGACATCCGCCGGAAGGTCGAATAATTCCGCCACGGCGCTGAGCAGTTCCCCGCTCCGGACTTTTCCCGTTTTCCGCACGCTATCACCCCGCAGACACTCTATGACGCCGACGACCGTAAAAGACCCGGACGTTTTCCTCGCACCATTGCCTGTAAAAGGCCCCGGACGCGCCGCCGCAAAAGGCCCGGACATTTTCCCACGCGCCGCCGCATACGTTCTGTTGGTGATGTGCAATGAAAGCCCTCCGGCGGACAAACCTCCTCTTATGCGCCGCGCTCCTGCTCTGGTTCCTCGCCGACGCCGCCAACGTGCGCCGCGCCGCCTCCGACGCCCTCCAACTTTGCGCGGCGTCCGTGATTCCGGCATTGTTCCCGTTTCTGGTCGTGACGGGACTGTTGATATCGTTAGGCTTCGGCACGCTGGTGTCGCCGACGCTCGCGCCGCTGATGTCGCTGTACGGACTGCCCGGAAGCGCCGGGAGCGCCGTACTGCTGGGGCTGTTGGGCGGGTACCCCGTGGGCGCGCGCACCGCCGCCGACTTGTACCGCCTCGGCGCGCTGACCAAAAAAGAGGCGGAACGCCTCCTGACGTTCTGCAACAACGCGAATCCCGCGTTTTTCATCAGCGTATTGGGCAACGGCGTCTTTCACAGTGCGCGGGCGGGGGCTTGGCTGTTGCTGATTCACATTCTTTCCTCGCTCCTGACGGGCCTCGTCTTTCGCGGACACGGCGACGCCTTGCGCGGCAATCCGCCCCCGTTGCGCGACACGCCGCCGGAGCTCTTCCCGGCCTTCGTGGAGGCCGTCGGGAACGCCGCCCCGGCGATGTTGCGTGTCTGCGCCTTCGTGGTGTTCTTCTCCGTACTCGTCCGGCCCCTCCGCGACTGGAACGCCCCCGCCGCCGCGCCGTGTGTCGGACTGCTGGAGCTCTTTTCGCTGACTTCCATGCTGACGCCCGACGCGCGCGGGTTCGTACTCGCGTCACTGTGCGCGGGGTGGGGCGGCGTGTCGGCGTTGGCCCAGACCGCCGCCGTACTCGCAAATACGGGGCTGTCCTTCGGGCCCTGTCTGCGCGGGAAGGCCGTACAGGCCGCGCTCGCCGGACTTCTCGCGGCGGCGCTCTGCGCGACGGTCACGCCCTAGGCGGCGCGGCGGCCCTCCGCACGGGCGGAAACAAAAAGCCCCCCGTGTCAACAGGGAGGCTTTTTTCTTTCAGCGTCCGCGGAGTTTGTAGTAGCTCCACTGGCGCCACTTCGCGATATCGTCGGCGAAAACGTCTTCCGTCGTGACTGTCCCGTCGGGGAGCATGCGGAACTGGTTTTGCACGACGGGCATTTCCCGCCGCAAGTGATTCAAGAACGCCGTCCAAGCGTCGCGGGAGCCGCGCCCGGTCAAGTCGAGAATCAGCGCGCCCAGAAACGCCGCCGACAGGCGTCCGTTGTCAGGGAGGCCCACGGCGTCCCAGTCCAGCAACGCCGCCGCCGCACCGTTGCGCCATATCACGCAGGGCGTCTCGTACAAGCGCAACGCGTCCTCCCGCGCGTCCATGCCGAGTTCGGCGTAGGCCTCCCCCAGATACGGCAGGTGGTCGCCGTAGTAGACCAGCACGACGGGCTCCGGACGCGCCGCGAAAAAGTCGCGCAGGCGTCCGAGCATGCGGTCGGCGTCGCGGAGGCCCTCCACGTACACTTCCAGCGCCTCCCGCGTCTCCGGCGAAACGTCCGCGTCCAGCGGCACGGGCGCGTACTCGTAGCCGTCGCCGTACTTGGAGTACGGGTACCCCATGTGATTCTGTATCGTCGTGGCGGCGTGGAATACCGGGTAGTCGGCCTCCGAAAAGGCGTCCTCCATCAGTCCGGCGAGGTAGTCGTCGGAGACCCAGCGGCCCCTGTACTCCGGGGCGTACATATCTTCAATAAAGCGCGTCTCGTCGGCGCCGAACCAGCGGTAGACGTTCTCCCGGTTGTAAAACCACGCGTTTCCGGGGTGGCAGAAGGCGGTAGAGTAGCCGTCGGCGGCGAACGCGCGGAATAAACTGTCCAGATTGCGGTCAACTGTGCGCATAGCGGACGTAGTCCCCGCGCCGAGGGCGTTGGTCTGCATTCCGGTGAATACGTCGAACTCCGTGTTTGCCGTCCCGCCCGCGAACCCCGGCACTACCAGACGCAGGGACAGCGTATTCGGGTCGGCCTGTAGCGCGTGGAGGTTCGACAGCGGGTCGTTCTCCGGCGTGAACGCGAACGCGGGCGCGTCCGTGATGTCGGAAAAGGCCTCGTTCATGACCAGTACGACATTGACGGGGCGCGGCGTGTCCGCGGCGTCGGGCGCGGCCTCGTCCCACGCCTTGGCGCGGGCGCGGTCGTAGCCCTTGGGGCGCTCTACCTGATACTTCGTGAACTGGTGGCAGAAGTTGTACGGGAAGCCATTTTCGTTGAACACCACCGAGAG
>CAMHDB010000161.1 GCA_946183715.1 uncultured Oscillibacter sp. | reverse complement strand
GGCGGCACCGAGGCGCAGGACTGGGCGCAAATGCTTTACCGGATGTACACCCGCTGGGCCGAGCGCCACGGCTTCACCTACAAGACCCTCAACTACGAGGACGGCGACGAGGCCGGAATCAAGTCGGCGGCGATTTCCATCGAGGGCGAGAACGCCTACGGCCTCCTGAAAAGCGAAAACGGCATTCACAGACTTGTCCGGATATCGCCGTTCGACGCCAACGCGCGCCGTCATACTTCGTTCGCGGCGGTGGAAGTCATGCCCGAAATGGAAGAGGACGATTCCATCGAAATCCGCGACGAGGATATCGAAATGCAGGTCTACCGGGCCTCCGGCGCGGGCGGACAGCACGTCAACAAGACTTCCTCCGCCGTGCGCCTCATCCACAAGCCTACCGGAATCGTCGTGGCGTCGCAACAGGAAAGAAGTCAGTTTCAGAACAAAGACAACTGTATGAAAATGCTCCGCGCGCGTCTCTTGGAACTCAAAGAACAGCAACACGCAGAGAAAATTTCGGATATTAAGGGCGTACAGATGAAAATCGAGTGGGGCAGTCAGATTCGCTCGTATGTGTTCATGCCCTACCAGCTCGTCAAGGACACCCGCACCGGATACGAGACCAGCGCCATCGACAGCGTCATGGACGGCGATTTGGACGGCTTCCTCAACGCCTATCTGACCAAGCTCGCCACCGGAGAGTTACAGCGCTGACCGTGCATAATCGGGAATAAAAACCGCCCTCTCCCGCGCCCCGGGAGAGGGTAGCGCGTCAAGTATTGTCGCTTTACACAAGATATGATAGCCCTTCTGCTGCGCGGGAACAACGCCGGGCGTGAAAAGGCAATATGACAGAAAGGAAGTGTAGCCAATGCCGGCACCGGAAGAAAACAAAATGGGCGTACAGCCTGTCGGGCGGCTCCTATTCGGAATGGCCGTGCCGATGATGGTCTCCATGCTCTTTCAGGCGCTCTATAACGTCGTGGACAGCATTTTCGTGGCGCGTATCGGGCAGGACGCCCTCAACGCCGTTTCCCTCGCCTTCCCGTTGCAGAATCTCATGATTGGTGTCGGCTCCGGCACGGCGGTCGGCATGAACGCGCTCTTGTCACGCTCCCTCGGCGAAAAGAAACAGGATGTCGTAGACCGCGCCGCCAATACGGGAATCTTCCTGAGCCTGTGCAGTGCGTGCGTGTTCGCGATTGTGGGCCTAGGGTTTTCGCGGCTGTTCTTCCGCGCCCTGACCCAAAATCCGCAAATCGTCGCCTACGGCGGGGCCTATACCGGAATCTGTCTGGGGCTGTCCTTCGGCGTCTTCGGGCAGTTCTGCTTTGAGCGGATGCTACAGTCAACAGGCCGCACCGCCCTTTCTATGGTGACACAGCTCACCGGGGCCATTACGAATATCATCCTTGACCCCATTCTGATTTTCGGCTTATTCGGCTTTCCGCGGCTGGAAGTCGCCGGGGCGGCGCTCGCCACCGTCGCCGGACAGATTATCGCCGCCCTCATGGGCCTGTACTTCAATCTCCGCTACAACTCCGACGTACATCTCGACCCCCGCGCCGTGCGCTGGCACCGTACCACCGCGCGGGAAATCTACCGTGTCGGTTTCCCGACGATTCTTATGATGTCCGTCGGCTCCGTGATGAACTTCTTCCTCAACCGGATTCTGATTTCCTTCACGGAGGCCGCAACCGCCGTATTCGGGGCCTACTTCAAACTCCAGAGCTTCATCTTTATGCCCGTGTTCGGCCTCAACAACGCGATGGTGCCGATTGTCGCCTACAACTACGGCGCCGCCAAGCCCGACCGCATGAAGGCCACGATTCGACTTGCAATCGTGTCGGCGGTGTGCATGATGTCGGCGGGGCTACTCGTATTCCAGTGTTTCCCGGGCGTCCTGCTGGGCTTCTTCGACCCGTCCGACGAAATGCGCCAAATCGGCTACGTCGCCCTGCGGCTGATTAGCCTGTGCTTCCCGCTGGCGGGCTTCGGGATTGTCTCCGGCTCGGTCTTTCAGGCCATCGGGAATCCGTTCCACACGTTCATTGTCTCGGTGTGCCGTCAGCTTGCCGTACTGCTCCCGGCGGCGTGGCTGTTGTCGCTGACGGGCCGCCTTGAACTGGTCTGGCTGGCGTTCATTATTGCAGAAGGCGTGTCCATGCTGGTGAGCATGTTCTTCCTGCGGCGCACGCTCCGGGACGCCGACGAACATTTCCGCGGATTGGAGGGAATCGCATGACAGAGGAAGAAACCTTGGTAGCACGACTGGGGAAGCTGTTCCCGGACGGGATTGTTTACGCAAGTCAGCTACGCAAGAAAGAGAAATTTCTGGGCAGTCTGAACCGCCTTTCGCTGTCGGCGGGACAGACCCCCGCGCAATGGCTCGCCGACCGGGGCCTGACGTGGGCCGAGACCGGATACGTAGAACAGGACATGCGCCCGCGCGGGAAGGCCAATACCCCGAACGGCTTCGAGGCCGCCGATTTGGCCCACTTCGTGTTCCGCAAGTACCCGCTGGCGGGTTCCTACGTCCTCACGCCCGAGGAAGACCGTTTACTCTATCAGGCGTCGAAAGCGACGGTCAAGCAGTTCCTGCGGGCCGACTACTCCGCCGACCGCCGGGAGTGCGCCGTACTGCTCCTCGAGGCCGTGCGCATGATTCGCGGCTTCAACTGGCCCGACCGCGACGGCAACGGCGCCGAAAACGACTTCTGGCGCTACCTGTTCCAGCAGTTCGGCGTACACACCGAGAACTCTTCGACGGCGGAGGAACGCCTGCTCGACGGCTTCACGATGGCAATCGAGACCGTGATGGAGTTCTACAAGCGCTTCCTCGCGCCCAAGGGACGCTTGCAGTACAGCACCACGTTACTTTTACACGCACTCGCGCCCCGCGCCGAAATGGAGGACCTGTTCCGGGAGCTGTTCCACTTCTACACCCGGACATTGCACTACCAGTACCGGGCCGGGGACGTGGGTTTCGGCGTACTGGCGGAAGAACTGCTCAACCAGTGGGAGGAGGAAGCTACCCGGCGCGACCCCGCCGCCGAGGAACGCAAACTCCCGCGCCCCAAGAGCCGTAAAATCGGACGCCCGCGCAAAGAAGACCAGTTCCTCAACGAAAGCCCCGCGATTTCCGGCGTTCACACGCTGTTCCGGTACCGTCCGGCGTTCGCCGTGGAACTCTGCGACGAGCTTGTCCGCAAAATGGACACCCTGCTAAAAGAGGAATCGCTGGACACCTCCCGCGACTACTGGAATCTGCTTCTGACAGAATGGTACCAGCGCAAGAGTACCGCCGAGCGCGTGCGCATACAGGAGGCCCGCCGCGCAAGCCGCGCCGAATACGTGGCCGTATCGGGCGGGAGCGTGTCCGTGCGCTACGCAATGGGACAGGAGCGTGTCGGGCTGGAAGTGCCCGGAATCCGTCTGCCCGTCGCGGGGGACGCCCGCCCCGAACTGCGCGTCTTTCAGGCCGACGCCCCGATTTATACGGAAACCTTGGAGGCCTCCGGCACCGTCCCCACGACCGCCGGGCGATTCCTCCCCCTCAACGAAATCGGCTATAACTTCTCCGGCCCGCCCGCCCTGCGCGTGGAAGTCGAGTACATGGGCGGCCTGCTCTACCGCTCCGGGGAGGAACTCCGCCGGCAGTGGCTGATGTTCGACGAGGCCGGGAACCCGCGCAAGCCCAAATTCGGTACGGCTTGGCTGTTCGCCGGGGACGGGCAGGAAGTCGCGATAGACGGCGGCGACGCCGTGCGCTGTGACTTCCCCGGACAGCTCTACCGCCTGCGTATGGACAACCTTTCGCGGCTGTGCGTCGACGGACAGGAAGTCGTCTCGGCGACGGTCTCCCGCTTCCGCCACCACACGTCCATACGCCGCGTAGACCTCGCCCGCGTCGACGTACACGGCAAGCTACACGACCTCTACCCGGGGCCTTTCAAGCTCCTTATCCGCATGACCGACCGCGACCGCGCCATCCGCTACCGCGTACAGGTCGACGGCGTGACCTACCCCCCGGAGGCGCTGGAAATCGGGCAGAGCGAAATCGTGCTCACCCCCGCCGACACGCCCCACGTCCCGCACAGCGTACAGGTCTACAGCCAGAACGGGACGCTTCAGGACGAGTACCACTACATGATAGTCAACGGCTGTCGGGTAAGCATGGACAGCCGCCTGTACCGGGAGGGCACCGACGAGGCCGCCGTGAAGATTGTCTGGAACGGGCGCACGAGGCAGTACGCGCTCCCGCTCCCGCCGGGCGTCGACAGCGTGTCGCTGACCATGCCCGGGCTGGAATACCCCGTAGAAATCGACGTGCCCGTCGTGCACTGCGTGTTCCGGGGCCGGAATGCCTTCCTGTCACCGGAGGCCGTCTGGCACCGCGACATCGAACCCGACGAGATTCTGACGCTCCGCCTCCCCTCCGGCTGGAACTCCCAGCTCATGCTAGGCATTTCCCCCGTGCCCGACGACGGCTCCGCCGCGCGTTTCCTGCTCGGCGACATGCTCTCCAAGGGCGGCGCGTTCGGGCGCGAGGCCCCGCTGTGGATTTCCCTTTGGG
>CAMHDB010000160.1 GCA_946183715.1 uncultured Oscillibacter sp. | reverse complement strand
CCGATCTGTACTTCCAGTGCGCCGCGACGCCGAACTCGGCGACTTGGTGCATTTCCTTGGTTCTGATTTGCACCTCGAAGGGGTACTTGTGCGGGCCCATGACAATCGTATGGAGCGACTGGTAGCCGTTGGGTTTCGGGTTGCCGATATAGTCCTTGAAGTGGCCGAGAATCGGAGTGTAGAAGTCGTGGATTAGCCCCAGAACGTGGTAGCAGTCGCCGACGGTGTTCACGACCACGCGGTAGGCGAACAGGTCGAAAATGTCGCCCATGGAGCGGTTCTGCATAATCGTCTTGCGGTAGATGGAATAGGGGTGCTTCATGCGCGCGAACACCTCGTTGTCGATGTGCTCGGAAGTAAGGTAGTCGTGAATCTGCTCTACAATCTGCCGCATTTGCTCCTCGTACCAGTCGCGTTGCCGCTCCGTCCTGTCCATGATTTCCGCGTAGGCGATGGGGTCGAGGTACTTCAAAGACAAGTCCTCCAACTCCGACTTAATCCGCCGGATTCCGAGGCGGTACGAAATCGGTACGTAAATTTCCATAGTCTCCAAGGACTTCTGCCGCTGTTTGGCTGGGGGCTGGAAATCCATCGTGCGCATATTGTGCAGGCGGTCACAAATCTTGATGATAATGACTCTCATATCCTGATTCATGGCCATCAGCATTTTGCGGAAGTTCTCCATTTGCTCGTCTTCCACGGTGTCGTACTGTATGCGTGTCAGCTTGCTGACGCCCTCGACGATATCGGCGACCGTCGGACTGAACAGCCGCGCGACATCCTCGTGTGTGGCGGGGGTGTCCTCTATGACATCGTGCAGGAGCGCCGCCGCCAGCGATTCGGAATCGAGCTTGAGTTCGGCGATAATCTGCGCCACCGCGATGGGGTGTATGATATACGGCTCGCCGCTCTTGCGCAACTGCCCGCGGTGTTCCTTCTCGGCGAACTCGTAGGCCCCGCGAATCAGGCCGAAGTCCGCCTGCGGGTTGTAGTCCCGTACCGTCTTCTCCAGCCGCTCGTACTGCTCCGCCACGGACAGTCCGGCGGCCACGGACGGCACGTCATCCCGTGTGGTTTGCGCCTCATGTTCCCTCGTGTTGACAGTCCCGTCCGTCATGGAAATCCCCTCACTCTCTGTCGGTTTTCAACCGCATTAAATAGGGACAATCGTCAAGGACGACTTTCCCGCGAATCGGCGGCCTGACTATCGTCATGCGGTCGCCGTGTTCGGTGACTTGTATCAGCCCGCGCTCCTCGAATACTTCCAGCGCCAGCGCCGCGCGTAAGAATCCCTCACAGCCGCCGATTTCCCCCGCCAGTTTCCGCAGACACGGCAGGGTCTCCGTCTCGATTTTCGCGTCGTTGCGCCGGAAAATACGTTCCAGCGCGCGCCAGCAGTCGGCGAACTGCTCGCGCGACGCGTTCAGGCGTAGTACCTCTTGCGGCGACAGCCTGTCGCCGTCCGTCAGGCGGTTGAGCAAATCCAGCGATTCCTGCTCCCCCCGGCTTGCCCGCAGCGACGGGCGAATGTCAATCAACTGTAGTTGCAAAGAAGTCGTGCCCCGGAAGGTATTCGGTTGCAGGTAAAACGCGGCGTCTACGCGCATGTCCTCCCGTATCCCGCACTCCTCCTCCGTCACCGAAAAGAAAATTCCGTCAAAACGCGCCGCGCCTTTGCAAAGGCGGAATTTCATGTGCCGCCCCTGTCCGACGCTCTGCACGCTCTCCGCCGCCACGCCCATTAAGGCGAATACCGGGCGCGGGTTTCCGGTGCCGTAAGGCTCCAGCCGGTCTAATTCCTTGACCTGTTCCAGCGTAGCGTCCCCGGGCGCGGTGATAACCGCGTCTATATGCAAAGCCGCCTCGCACGGCTCCGCGCCGAAACTCCGCTTGACACACTCGTTGACGCGTTCCCGGAAGGCCTGTAAATGTTCCTCGCGAATCGTGAACCCCGCCGCCAGCGCGTGTCCCCCGAACCCTTCCAGCAAGTCCGCGCACTCCTCCAGCGCGTTGAACAGGTTGAACCCGCCGCAAGTCCGACAGGAACCCTTCCCCACGCCGTCGCGGAACTGTATCAGGAAACTCGGGCAACCATATTTTTCCGTAAGCCGGGAGGCCACGATTCCGACAACCCCTTGGTGCCATTGCGAGCTTGATAAGACTAAGGCGTGACGCTGGTCTTGCGGGAGTTCCTCGATTTGCTTTTCGGCGTCGGCAAAAATCGTCTGCTCTACGGTCTGCCGCTCCCGGTTGAGCGTACAAAGAGATTTCGCTAATTCCTCGGCGCGGGCCGGGTCGCGGCATTCCAGCAAGTCCACGGCGAGATTGACCTGTCCCATACGCCCGGCGGCGTTGATTCGCGGGGCCAGTATGAACCCGATTTGCGTCGACGAGACAGGCTTCCCCCACAGGCCCACTTCCCTGCACAGCGCGTGGACGCCCGGGAAGTCCGTCCGGGGCAGGGCCTCCAAACCGCAGGAAACGATTGTCCGGTTCTCCCCCTCCATGCGCATGACATCCGCGATGGTGCCGATAGCCGCCAGCGTACAGTAACGCGCGAAAAGTTCGTCGGCGTGGGCGTCGCCGCCCAGCGCCATGACGAGTTTGAGCGCGACGCCCACGCCCGCAAGGTACTTGAACGGGTAGGGGCAGTCGGGGCGGTGCGGGTCGACGACGGCGGCGGCGGCGGGGAGCGTCTCCTTGCACTCGTGGTGGTCGGTTATCACGACATCCAGCCCGATGGAGTTGGCGTAGGCTACTTCCTCGTTCCCGGTGATTCCGCAGTCGACGGAAATCATCAGGGACGCGCCCTGCTCGCGCAGGCGTCCGATAGCCCCGGCGGAGAGGCCGTAGCCGTCCTCGATACGGCGCGGGATGTGCCGCAGACAGTGTACGCCCCGGCTTTTCAGGTAGTCCGTCAGAAGCACGGTGGAGGTAATCCCGTCCACGTCGTAGTCGCCGAACACCGCGACGGTCTCCCCGCCCTCGATGGCCCGCCGAACACGCTCTACCGCCCTGTCCATGTCCTTCATGAGCATCGGCGAGACCGACAGCCTTTCGCCCTGTGCGAGTACGGCTTCCGCCTCCGCCGCCGAACACACGCCCCGCGCGGAGAGTACCGACGCCAGTAAAGACGGGTATCCGGCCTTGCGCAGGGCCGCGAACGCCGCCGGATTCGGCGCGGCGGTGTCCCACTTCCTGAACTTCACATCGTCCCTCCTCCGCTTTCGATAACGATAATATTTTATTATATCACAAAAACGCCGGGAGGTAAAGAATCAATCTGACAAGTTCTTTGCCGAAAAACGCGCCGGGAAAAATTTTTTCGTCAATTTGACGAAAAAGGCTCCGTTTCCCGCCTCTGCTTTGACGGGGAACGGAGGAATTTTCAGGGCGTTTCGGGTGCCCAGTCGCGCGTGATTTCACGGGTCGCGCAGGCGTTGAGGCGCATGTCGGCGACGTGCCCGGCGCGGTACTCGTAGTACGCCTGCGCGCCAATCATAGCGCCGTTGTCGCCGCAGAGTTTCAGCGGCGGCAGGTACAGCCGGATTCCCGCGCGGTCACACGCTTCCTGTATGTCGCGGCGGATGAACGAGTTCGCCGCCACGCCGCCCGCCGCGCACAGTACGCGCCGCCCCGAACGCTTCGCGGCCTCCATCGTGCGCGGTACCAGCGTCTCACTGACGGCGGTGATAAAGTCGCGGGCCAGCGCGGCGCGGTCTAACGGCTCTCCCGTCTGTTCGGCGTGGTGGGCTAAGTTGACCACCGCCGTTTTCAGCCCAGAGAAACTCATATCCAGCGGCGCGCCGTCGACGCGGGCCGACGGGAGTTTGTACACGCCCCCCGGCGACCGCTTCGCGAGTTCCTCGACGGGTTTCCCGCCGGGGTAGGGCAGTCCGAGGACGCGCGCGGCTTTGTCGAAACACTCCCCGGCGGCGTCGTCGCGCGTGGAACCGAGGATTTGCATCCGGGTGTAGTCCTGCACGTCGACCAACAGCGTATTCCCGCCGGAGACCGCCAGCGCCAGAAACGGCGGTTCGAGTTCGGGGAACGCGAGGTAGTTCGCGGCGATATGGCCCCGGATGTGGTGCACGGGAATCAGCGGCACGCCCAGCGCCAGCGCCATGGACTTCGCGAAACTGACGCCCACGAGTAGCGCGCCAATCAGCCCCGGGGCGTAAGTGACGGCTACGGCGTCGATGTCGGCGCGGGTACAGCGCGCGTCTGAAAGGGCCTGTTCGGTCAGGGGCGCGATAGCCTCCGTGTGCGCCCGGGAGGCGATTTCGGGCACGACGCCGCCGTAGAGTGCGTGTACGGGGACTTGCGAGGCTACCGCGTCGGAGAGTACGCGCCGCCCGTCCTCCGTGACCGCGACGGCGGTCTCGTCACACGATGTCTCAAAGGATAATATTTTCATACAGTTTTTTCCATCCCTTTTGGATTCTACGGGTCAGTTTGAGTTTGTGCGCCACAAATGCCAAGATGAGAGTGACGGGAATTAAAAGGAGTAGCCACAGTTTAATTTTATACCACATCACCAGTTTCCAACTTTTGTGGAAAGGTCTCCAACGAAAAGTTCAAAAATTC
>CAMHDB010000159.1 GCA_946183715.1 uncultured Oscillibacter sp. | reverse complement strand
GATTTCCAGTACGGGAGCAGTGCCGCCGACGACACCGCCTCGCTGGGGAAATACTGATGAACCTGTGCAGTGAACGGGACTTGCGCCCCCTGCTGGAACGCCACGGCTTCCGGTTCTCGAAGTCTATGGGGCAAAACTTCCTGATTGACCCCGAAATCCCGGCGGCGATTGCGGACGCCTCCGGCGCGGACAAGTCCGGCGGCGTACTGGAAATCGGGCCGGGCGTAGGCGCGCTGACGGCGGAACTGTCGAAACGCGCCGGGAAAGTGGTGTCGGTGGAACTCGACCGCGCCCTGCTCCCGGTGCTTGCGGAGACTATGAGCGGCCTCGGCAATGTCGAAATCGTACAGGGCGACGCGCTCAAGCTCGACCTCTCCGCGCTCGCGGCGGAAAAGTTCGACGGCCTGACGCCGATGGTCTGCGCGAATCTGCCCTACAACATCACGTCGCCCATCCTCGAAAAGCTCATCCTGACGCCCTGTTTCCGTTCCGTGACGGTACTCGTACAGAAGGAAGTCGCCGAACGCCTCGCCGCCCCGGAGGGCTCCGGCGACGGCGGCTCCTTCGCGCTCTTCCTGCGCTACTACATGGTGCCCGAAATCGCGCTGGAAGTCTCGCGGGAGAAGTTCCTGCCCCGGCCCAAAGTCGACTCGGCGCTTTTGCGCTGTGTGCGCCGCGCGGCCCCCGCCGTCGACGTGCCCGACGAGGCGTACTTCTTCCGTGTCGTGCGCGGGGCGTTCCTCCTGCGCCGGAAAACGATTGTGAACAGTCTCGACGCCGCCCTGCCGGAACTTCCCAAGGAGGCAGTCCGCGACGCCGTGCGCGCCTGCGGACTGCCGGAGACCGTCCGGGGCGAGCGCCTGACACTACGGGACTTCGCGGAGTTGTCGCGGCTGTTGCGCGCGGCGGAAACCTGACTGCCCCGGCCCTGTCGCCCCCTTGCGGAGTTGGCTTCACGAGGAGATTCCTGTATGAAAATCGTAATTCCCTGTATAATTTACATGGGCAGCGCGCTGATGGTCTACAACATCCTGCACTATTACCGCTTCGCCCGGAAAATGAAGAAAACCGGCGTGCTGGAAATGCGCCGTACATTCCTGTACCTGCCCTTCTTCCTGCTGGTCTTCTTCCTGATAGGCTACCTGATGACGGCGCTGTTCGGGAATCCCAACCTTGTCATGGGCGGTATTCTGTTCGGCGGGAGCGTCTTCGTGTTTCTCATTCTGAATGTCATGATAAGGATTGTCGGCTACATTCAGAACGACGAGCGCAGAATTAACGCGATGTACAACGAACTCCGCGAGGAGCTGACTTCCATCACGAAAGACAGGCTTGCCGTCTTCCGCGTCAACCTGACAAAGGATATCGTGGAAGACCGCGCCGGAACCGACCTTTACGATTCGGACAAAACCGCCCGTACTTATACGGACTTGATGTTGAACCGCTTCCCCGATTTGCTGTTGAAACCCGCGGAGCGCTACGGCCCGGGGCTTTTTACCCGCGAGGGCCTGCTGGAACATTTCCAGAAAGGCCACAACACCGCCAGCGAGACCATCTACGCCCGCCGGAAGTCGGTCAGGAACGGCTACTTCCTTATGGAGGCGGCTTTGGCGCAGCAGCCCGTTACCGGAGAGGTGATAGCGTTCATCACGGAGCGCGACTACAACCGCGACATGATTGACCGCGTCATCTGGAACAAGGCGCTGAGCGAGGAGTACGACGCAATCGCCTATATCGCAAGCGGGCAACTGGGCACGGTACTTTCCAGCGGCGGGCGGAATCACCCGGATGTCCTTCTGTCCGGCGACGGGGAGACGGAGTACGGGGAGGCGGTCGGGCGTCTGGCGGACAGTCTGAACCTAGGGGCGGACAGTCCCGGGAAACTGCTCGACGCCCTCAAGCTGGAACGGGTCGAGCGGGAGCTTGCGGACAAAGACGCCTACGCCGTGGACTTTTCCTATCGCGCGGACGGCGAGATTGTGTACAAGCGCTTTACGTACTTCGCGGCGGACAGAGAGGCGCACTTCTACGCGCTTCTCATTTCCGACACCACGGAAATACGCCGCGAACAGGAGGAGCAGAACCGGAAACTGGCGGAGGCGCTGGAACAGGCCAAGGCGTCGAGCGCGGCGAAAACGGTGTTTCTCTCCAACATGTCCCACGACATCCGCACGCCGATGAACGCGATTATAGGCTTTACGAACCTCGCGCGGCAGTGCGCCGGGAACCCGGAGAAAACGCGGGAGTATCTGGAAAAAATACTCACTTCCAGCAACCACCTACTGTCGCTTATCAACGACGTACTGGAAATGAGCCGGATTGAAAGCGGCAAAATAGAGCTTGCAAACAGTCCCTGCAATCTTGCGCGGCTCGTGGAGGATTTTCACGCAATGGTCGTAAACCTCGCGGAGGCCAAGAATCAGGAACTGACGGTCGATTCCTCCGGCGTGACCGACGGGAATGTTGTCTGCGACAAGCTAAGATTGAATCAGATTCTGTTGAATCTCCTCAGCAACGCGGTGAAGTACACGCCCGACGGCGGACGGGTGGAAGTACGGATTTCGCAGAAGGGCAGGACGCCCGACGGGCGCGGGGTATACGAATTTCGCGTCAAAGACAACGGAATCGGCATGACGCCGGAATTTGCGGCCCATGTGTTTGAGGCGTTCGAGCGCGAAAAGACCTCGACCGTCAGCGGCATACAGGGTACGGGTCTCGGCATGGCGATTACCAAGAAAATCGTCGATTTGATGGGGGGAAGTATCGAAGTCGTCACGGCCCCCGGAAAGGGCACGGAGTTTATTGTCTCCGTAGAGTTCGAGCTTTCGCCGGAGGAGACGGAACCAAACGCCGCGGAGAAGGGAGAAAGTCCAGAGCCCGATTTCACCGGAAAGCGTCTGCTGTTGGTGGACGACATGGAAATCAACCGGGAAATCGCCGTGGCGGTACTGGAAATGAACGGCTTTTTCGTCGAGGAGGCCGACGACGGCGAAAAGGCGGTCGGCATGGTACAGGCTTCCCGCCCCGGCTACTACGACGCCGTGCTGATGGATATCCAAATGCCCGTCATGAACGGCTACGACGCGGCGCGGAAAATACGCCTGCTGGACAATCCGCGCCTTGCGGCGATTCCGATAATCGCCATGACAGCCAACGCGTTCGAGGAAGACCGGAAGGCCGCCTTTGAAGCCGGTATGAATGGACACGTAGCCAAGCCGATTGACGTAAAGGCACTCATCAATACGCTAAAAGGAATCCTGTAATCCCGTCGACCGCTTTTCGGTTTTCCCCGCGTGGCGGCGACGGAGGGCAAACGCGACTTTGCCAATACGGCGATTTTTACCGCTTGACAAAGCCGCCGGGGCGTGCTACACTGTCCGACAGCAAAATGGCAGTGACGGAGAAGAAACCGCGACGCGACGTTACAGAGAGGGGCGCATAGCTGGGAACGCCCCACGGTACGCGGCGGCAGTACCACTCCCGAGCCGCCCGCGACCAAGCGGGACGGGCCCTCCCGTTACAGAGGACACGAGCGGCGGACTGTTCCGCAAGCAGGGTGGAACCGTGGGATTCTATCCCACCCCTGAACATTCGGGGGTGGGATTTTTGCCGCCCCGTGGAGGGATTAACATGAGTGAAGAACACAAGGACGCGTTCTCGTTCGAGAACCCCGACTACCGCCACACCTACTGGCACACCTGTTCCCATGTACTGGCGCAGGCGGTCAAGCGGCTGTACCCCGAAGTGAAACTCGCCATCGGCCCGGCGATTGACAACGGGTTCTACTACGACCTCGACTCGCCGTTCGCGTTCACGCCGGAGATTATGGAAAAAATTGAGGCCGAAATGCGCAAAATCTGCAAGGAGAAGCTCAAACTCGAACGCTTTGAACTCCCGCGCGCGGAGGCGTTGAAGTTCATGGAGGAGCGCGGCGAGCCCTACAAAGTAGAGCTGATTCAGGACTTGCCCGACGGCGTGCCCATCAGTTTCTACCGTCAGGGGGAGTTTACGGACTTGTGCGCGGGGCCGCACCTCGATTCGACGGGCCGGATTAAGGGAAACGCGCTCAAATTGACGGCCTGCAACGCGGCCTACTGGCGCGGCGATTCGAGTAAGGCGAGCTTACAGCGCATTTACGGCGTGGCCTTCCCGAAGAAAGACGAACTCGACGACTATCTCCGGCGTCTGGAAGAGGCCAAGCGCCGCGACCACCGCAAGTTAGGCCGGGAGCTGGAGCTGTTCATGACCGACGAGCTAGTCGGGCGCGGCCTGCCGATGTTCCTGCCCAAAGGCTACACCCTCTGGCGCATTCTCGAAAACTACATCCGCGACAAAGAGTTGAAGTCCGGCTACCAGCACGTCCTCACGCCCTGTATCGGCACCGTGAACCTGTACCGCACCTCCGGACACTGGGAGCACTACAAAGAAAACATGTTCCCGGCGATGGAGGTCGAGGACGAATCCTACGTCCTGCGGCCCATGAACTGCCCCCACCATATGCGCATCTTCGCCGCGCGCCCGCGCTCCTACCGCGCGCTGCCCATCCGCATCGGCGAGATCGCCCACGACTTCCGCTACGAGTCCTCCGGCAC
>CAMHDB010000158.1 GCA_946183715.1 uncultured Oscillibacter sp. | reverse complement strand
CCCCACGTTGGGCCGCCCGACGATTGCTATCATAGGTTTCATGCGATTTCCTCCTTCCCTTACGTTGTCGTGTCGTACAATGGCGGGAGATTTTTCTTTGTTCGGAGAAAAAAACAGAGGGAAGACGCGCTTCCCTTCCGTATCCGCAGATTGTTTCACTTCGCGGCGGCCTGTGCGGACTTGACTTCGCGTCCGTTGTACGAGCCGCACTCCGGGCACATCCGGTGCGGCAGACGCATCGCGCCGCATTTCGGGCACTTGACGAGCATCGGAGACGCCAGTTTCCAAGTCGCGCTGCGGCGCTTGTCGCGGCGGGCCTTCGAGACTTTCCCCTTCGGAACAGCCATGGGATTTCCCTCCTTCTCTATGATTCTTTACTTTCTTTACGATTCTTCGGGCGCGTCGAGCAGGGACGCCAGCGCGGCCCAGCGGGGGTCGGGTTCCGGCGCACAGCCGCAAGGCCCCTCGTTCAGATTCGCCCCGCAACGCGGACAGAGCCCCTTGCAGTCCTCGCTACACAGGGTTTTGGTGTCCATGTCGAGCACGAACGCCGTCCGGGCGAGTTCGCCCGCGTCTACTTGTCCGTCCTGTAGAAGTACAAGCTCCTCGTTGTCGTCGTCGTTCTCTAGGGATTCGACGAGCACGCAGCGGAACTCCGCGCTCTTGCGTACCTGAAGCGGCTTCCCGCAACGGTCACAGGCGGCGTCCAGCGTGGTGTCGGCGGAGAGTTCCAGCGACAGCACCCCGGCGCGGTTGCGCACCGTCCCGGACACCTCCACCGGGCGCGTAATGGGCCGCTGTCCGGCGAAATCCAAGTCCGACAAGTCCAGCGGGAACCGGAAGGACAGCGACTGACCCGGCGCGTAGAGAATCGGCCTCACGTCCAGCACTCCGGCGTCAGGGCAACATTGATTATTATACGGGATATCCGCGCTCTTGTCAAACATTTTTTTCACCTTTTTTTCCGTCCGGCGCGTTCCGGAGATAGGAGCGCAGGAGCGTTTGCAACAGCTCGTCCCGGTCGATTTTGCGAATCAGCGTCCGGGCATTGCTGTGGTTGGTGATGTAAGTCGGGTCTTCGGAGAGAATGTACCCCACAATCTGGTTGACGGGGTTGTATCCTTTTTCTTCCAGAGCCTGATACACAATGGAGAGTACGCGGTGTATTTCCGCGTCCTTCTCCCGCACGATGTTGAACTTTCTGGTAAACTCGTCCATATGCTGACACCGCCTTTCCCACGCCGCCTGAATGCGGTCTCCCATAGTATACCCGTTTTTCCCCGGCGTGTAAAGCACTTTCTGTCGGATTTTATAAAAGACGTGCGGAACAAAGCGCTTGACAGGATTCCGGCCCCGTCTTATAATACGAAAACACGCTCCCGGCGCGGGGGCAACAGGAAAGGGTGCTATAGTATGGCAGTGGAAAAGGAATATAAGATGAGCGCGTCCCGCGCGGAGGAACTGCGCGAGGAATTGTCGTACCTCAAGACGACGCGCTCCGACGAGGTCGCCGAACAAATCAAGGTCGCGCGCGGATTCGGAGACCTGTCCGAGAACAGCGAGTACGACGAGGCCAAGAACGAGCAGGGCAAGCTCTATTCCCGTATCGCCGAGCTGGAGGAGATTCTGCAACACGTCGTGATTGTCGACGAGAGCGCGGCCCCGTCGAACGTCGTGACCATCGGAAGCGTCGTGACGGTGGCCGACGCCGCCGGAAACGAAATGCCGCCCTACAAGATAGTCGGCTCGCAGGAGGCCGACCCCATGCACGGCGTGATTTCCGAGGATTCCCCGTTCGGCAAGGAGTTTCTGGGAAAGCAGGAGGGCGACACGGTGACAGTCGAGGCCCCGCGCGGGAACATCGTCTACAAACTGGTCAAGATTGAGCGGTAAGGAGCGAGTATGTCGAACGAGAAGAACCACGCCGAACAGGACTTCGGCGAACAGACGCGCGTCCGCCGCGAAAAGCTCGCGGCCCTACAGGCCGAGGGCCGCGACCCCTTCCGGATTACCCGCTTCGACTGGGACACCACCTCCGCGCAAATCAAGGAACGCTTCGACGAATTGGAAGGTAAGCCCGTCAGAATCGCCGGGCGCCTGATGAGCAAGCGCGGCATGGGGAAGGTCAGCTTCTGCGACGTGCAGGACAGGGACGGGCGCATACAGCTCTACGCCCGGCAGGACGAAATGGACGCCGACGAGTACAAGCGCTTCAAGAAGTACGACATCGGCGATATCGTCGGCGTATCCGGGGAGGTATTCCGCACACAGCGCGGCGAAATGAGCGTCCGCGCCAAGGAAATTACACTCCTTGCCAAGTCGCTCCTGCCGCTCCCGGAGAAGTTCCACGGCCTACAAGACCGCGAACTCCGCTATAGACAGCGCTACGTAGACCTGATGGTAAACCCGGAAGTCAAGCGTAATTTCGTAATCCGTTCGCGCTTTATCCGGTTCGTCCGGACGTACCTCGACCATCTGGGCTACATGGAGGTCGAGACGCCCGTACTCAACACGATTTCGGGCGGGGCGGCGGCGCGCCCGTTCGTCACCCACCACAATACGCTTGACATCGACATGTACCTGAGAATCGCGACCGAACTGCCCCTCAAGCGCCTGATTGTCGGCGGCATGGACAGGGTTTACGAAATCGGGCGCATTTTCCGCAACGAGGGCATGGACCCCAAACACAACCCGGAGTTTACCAGCGTCGAACTCTATCAGGCCTACACGGACTTTCATGGCATGATGGACATCACGGAGGGGATTCTGTCGGGGGCGGCAAAGGAAATTCTGGGCGGCTACGAGCTGGAATGGCAGGGACAACATCTGGACTTGACGCCCGGCTGGCCCCGCGTGACAATGGTCGACGCCGTAAAGCAGTACGTGGGCATTGATTTCGGGGCGATTACCGACGACGCGGAGGCGGTCGCCGCCGCCAAGGCGCACGGCGTCGAACTCGCCGAGAGCGCCGAAAAGACGTGGGGCAACGCCCTTTACGCCTGTTTCGACCAGAAAGTAGAGGAACACCTGATACAGCCCACGTTTATTACAATGTACCCGGTGGAGGTGTCGCCGCTGACGAAGCGTTCCCCGCAAGACCCGCGCCTGACGGAACGTTTCGAGTGCTTCATCTGCCGCAGCGAGATGGGCAACGCCTATTCGGAGCTGAACGACCCCATAGACCAGCGGGAGCGTTTCGAGAAACAGGCCGAACTCCGCGAGCGCGGCGACGACGAGGCCGAAATGCTCGACGAAGATTTCCTCACGGCGATGGAGTACGGCATGCCGCCGACGGGCGGACTGGGTATCGGAATCGACCGTTGCGTGATGATGTTGACGAACTCGAACTCTATCCGCGACGTGATTCTCTTCCCGACGATGAGGCTCTCGGAATTTTGACGACGGAAAGGCGGAATTTTTATGAAAAGACGTTTACAGGTTCTGTGTCTCGCGCTGGCGCTGTGCCTGTCGGCGTGCGGCGGAGGCGGCACTGCCGACACGGGCGCGGCGTCGAAGGCCGTCAAGGCGTCGGGCAACGCCGTAACGGTCGAGAGCATGGAGGAGTTTTTAGAGGCCGTCAAACCCGGCGCGGAGATTGTCATTTCCGGAAACTTCTACAACCTCAGCGACTACGTCAACGACATCTGGGAGACCGACGAGGCCGAATCGTTCAACGGACAGCACGAGTACGTGGAAATCGAGGACTGCTACGACGGCGCGGAGGCGGTTATCAAGAACGCCGACAACCTGACGATTCGCGGCGACGGAAGCGAGATTGTCGTCGACCCGCGCTACGCGACCGTGCTTACGTTCGAGCACTGCGACAACCTGAAACTCTCGGGGCTGACGCTGGGCCATACGGAAACCGGCGCGTGTTCGGGGAGCGTACTGGAACTGTCGGCTTGTAAAAACGCGGAGTTGCGCGCTCTGGACTTGTACGGCTGCGGCGTGATTGCGCTGGAGTGCTCCGACGGCACGGAGGACGTTACCGTGTACGACAGCGCGCTCCGCGACTGTTCGTGGGGGCCGCTGGACGTGTACGGCGCGACGGGCAGGATTGAGCTTCACAACTGTTCCCTGACGGGTTCCGCCGGAGGCGGAAGCTATAACGGCGAGAGCCGTCTGCAACTGGGCTTCCATAACTGCGTCTTCGGCCTGTGGGAGACCAATTACTGGCAGTTCATGGAGGGCGTCGACTTCGAGGACTGCACATGGGCCGAGACCACGGAGGCGTACCCCGACTACGAGGAAGAGAACCTCGACTACGAGGGGGAGACGGAAATCAGCTTTGACCCGGACGCCCTGAAAGCGACGGCGGCTGACCTCGCGTCCAACGATACGTTCTGGGTGGGCTACTCGACCCTGAACACGGAGACCGGAGAGACCGGGGACATCCCGTCGGGCGAGGACGCCACCGACGTTTACATGAACCTCCGCACGGACGGCACGGGCAATTTGAACGGGTATTACAGCGACCATCCGGTGTCGTTCCTGTGGGAAGTCGACGCCGCGAACCCCGCGAAAGTGAACCTCACGACGTTGCACGACGGGGCTTTCCAAATCAGCGCCTACGCCGCCGAACCCGGCGACAACTCGGGCGTGTGGCTGTGCCTGAC
>CAMHDB010000157.1 GCA_946183715.1 uncultured Oscillibacter sp. | reverse complement strand
CGTTTCGTTGGCGTCCTGCAAAGTACGGGCGGCGGCGTAGAGCTCGTAACTTTTCTCGCTTGCGGCGGCGAAATCGCGTTCGGCGTCGAGGGCGGCTATCTGCTGTTCGGTGACGGCGGGCAGTGCGCCCAGTTCGATTTCGCCCGTCAGGCTGGCCCCCAGCATGTTTTCCAACTGCATTTTGTAAGTCCGGATGTTCATTTCCAGCGTCCGCATGCCGCTGGAAAGCGCCGTCCGGCCTGATTTGGCCTGATTCAGCGCAAGCGCCGAAATCTGTCCCAGACTATAGCGGAGTTCGAGTTCCTCCACGGTACGGTTGAGGGCGTCGAGCTGGCGGTTCAAGGCGTTCCACTGGTCGCGCATGGCGATAAGGGCGATATAAAGCGTCTCGGTACCCATGACGACTTGGTCCATAGCGTTCGTCAACTGCAACACGGCGTCGCGGCTGTTGCGGCGGGTGGTGCCGTCGCGGAGCTGTTCAAAGGTCGAGTAGAGGCTGTCGTACTGCGTCTGCAACGACGAGACGGCGAACGTCTGCGCAAGGGGTTCGGTGGGCGTCAGCCTGAGAAAGTCCTGCTGTGCGGAAATCCCGTTGAGGGCCTTTAGCAAGTCCTCCTCCATCTTGTCATAGTCCATGGTCTCCAGTCCGGCGACGCTCTCGCGCATGGCCCGGACGGTCAGATTGTCCTCGCGCGTCCGGCCCTCCACCTCCTCGAAGCGGACTTCCGTCAGCGCCTCGGCGGTTTCGGTGGCGCTCCCGACGAGACTTTCCCGCTTGCGGGCGTCGCGCTCCTCCTGACGGGTGAGGGGTTGCGACGGACGCTCCCCGCCGTCGTCTGGCCCCGCCACCGTCGACGCCTCCGGGGTGTCGGCGGGGGCGGGTTCCTCCGTCTCCGGTACGGCTTCCGGCTCCTCCACAAACTCAGACGCAGGCTCCGGGATTATCGGCGCGGGCGGGTGCAGGGACTGCCACAGCCGTTCCAGTTGCCCGTCTACGAAGGCGTCCCCGGTGACGGGCGGCTCGTCCATGGACTTCAATTCGGCAATCGTCCACTGTCCGACGACGGTATCGAGGGCGTCCCCCGGCAAGTCCGACGCCTTCGGCTCCGGCCCCGACACGCTCCCGTCCGCGAGTATCGACGACATCGCGGTCACGCTGACGAATGCCGCCAGCAACAGCGCCAGCATACGTTTTACGTTCACAGTTCCACTCCTTTCGCGTCGCGCAGTGCCGCTTCCGTATAGCTCCCGCGCCGCAGGATGTCGAGGGCGTCGAGAAGTTCGTCGCGGCGTTCGTCCTCCCGCCCGGGGTTGAGCATGCTGTCCATGAGCACGCTTAACAGGCATATCCCCGCCATACAGCACACCCCCGACAGGAAACGCGTGTCCTGCCGCCGGAACGGGGCCTTGTCGATGTCCTCCAAAAACTTCCCTATAATTTCGTCTTTCTCCGGGCGGTACCCGTGCCCGAGAGTTTCCAAATCCATGCCGGGATTCAGCCGCGCCAGTGAAATACAGCGCTCCAAGACCGGAATCGGCTTTCCGCGCGCCTGTCCCGACAGGAAGCGGTCGTAGCTTGTCAGCGCCGCCCCGAACAGATTCCCGTCGGCCTCGCGCAGGAGTTTGCGGAACTGCCCGGTCATTTCGTCGTGTACGCGCGTCATGAGGTAGCGGAACAAGTCGCCCTTGTCCTCGAAATACTGGTAGAAGCTCCCGCGCGGAATCCCGGCCCCGCGAATGATACGGTTAATCGACGCCTTCGCGAACGGAACCGTAGTAAATTCGTCCCACGCGGCGTCGGTAATCCGGGCGCGTTTCTCCTCGGGAAGTCGGAGAAACGTCTCCTTGCACATGCGACCCTCCCCTTTCGACACCATGTGACAAGTTGTCATATTGTGACAGATTGTCACGCATTATAAGCCGCCGCCGCCCCGCTGTCAAGAGGATTTTCAAAACCGCATTTGAAAGTTGACAAATCCGGCATTCTCTGGTAAAATAGTCTCACAAAACCCCACACGCAACGACGGAAATCACCACGAAAGGGGAGCTTTTATCATGGCAGTCAAGATTATCGAGTACCCGAACCGTAGCAGTATGATTCCGCTCCGGGTGGCGACGGGACACTTTGCCACCAATCACAGCCACATCAACTATTATGTCGACCTTACTATGACCAAATACTGCCTCGCCGAGGCCCGTACCGCCGCGCGCGAACTCGCAAGCAAATTCGAGAGCTCCACCCTGATAGACACCATCCTGTGCCTCGACGGCGTGGAAGTCATCGGCGCCTGCTTGGCCAGCGAACTGACGAAAGCCGGATTCAACAACGTAAACGCCAACCACAACATTTACGTCGTCACGCCCGAGCACACCGTGGGCAGCCAGCTGATTTTCCGCGAAAACATCTCCCCCATGATTACCGACAAGCACGTCCTGATTCTCGCCGCCTCCGTCGCCACGGGCTACACCGCACAGGAGGCCGTGAACGTCCTGCACTACTACAACGGCATTCCCGTCGGAATCTGCTCCATTTTCGCGCGCGCCAAGGAGTGCGCCGGATTCCCCGTCACGACCATTTTCGATTCCAGCGCCCTCCCCGACTACATGAGCGTCGCCGCGCACGAGTGCCCGCTCTGCCGCTCCGGTATGAAACTCGACGCTATGGTCAATACGTTCGGCATTTCCAGTTTCTGACGCCTCCCCGCCGCGCGTACCGTAGTACAAAACTTTATGGGGAAATCCGCGAAAATCCCTTCCCAAAGCCCCCATAATATGGTATACTGTACAAAAGCGGGGAAAGGAGTCCCCGTGCGCGGATACGAAGGAGGTACGTTATGAGCATCAGCATGAACGGCGTCGGCTACACGCCGACCGTACAGACGGTGCGGGCCGCGCGGCAGAATCCCGCCGCCGAAACCGCCGAGGCCAAGTCCGAACAGAAACAGCAGGTCGACACCTACGAACCCGGTACCAAAGTATCCTACCAGATGGACACCGAGACCGTCAACCAGTTGAAAGCCGACCTCGAACAGCAGAAGAGCAGGTTCCTGACTTCCGTCAAGGACATGCTCACCAAGCAGGGCGTGAAAGTCGCGGAGGGCGACGGAATCTGGAAACAGATTGCGCAGGGCAAATTCAGCGTCGACGACGAGACCCGCGACGCCGCCAAGGCCGCCATTTCCGAGGACGGCTACTGGGGCGTCCAGCAGACTTCCGAGCGGTTCGTCAAGTACGCCAAGGCGCTGACGGGCGGCGACCCCGCCAAGGCCGAGGCCATGCGCGAGGCGTTCCGGAAGGGCTACGAGGAGGCCGAAAAGGCGTGGGGCGGCAGTCTGCCGGAACTCTCCCGGAAGACCTACGACGCCACCATGAAACTCTTTGACGACTGGGCCAACGAAGGGCAGTAATCCAATAAGCATAACTAAGGGCGTCCCGTATTCCGGGGCGCCCTTAGTCGCGCTTATTTCGCGCAGAGGCGGATGCCGTCGGGGCCGAACAGCTCCCGGTGTCCGGACGCCGCGCCAAAATGACCGTTGCCTCCATGCGCCTCACTGCTTACACGCCCTGCGGAATCTCGCTGTCCTTCCCCGGGCCGCCCTCCGCGTTCGACAGCGCCAGCAGTTCCGACAGAATCCGCCGCCGCTCCGCCTTCGTCGCCTGATATTTCGCGTCGTAGTCGGCGAACGCCCGCTCCGCCTCCTCGAACTCCTGCCGCCGGGCCTTCATACTGCCCTCGCACACGGCCTGAAGGCGTTCCCGTTGCCGGATTTCCTCCCCGAGAAGCGCCAACTCCTCGCTATGGTTCCCGGGCGTCTTTTCCAGCGACGCCTTGCCCACCATCAGCGACGCAAGCTCCTCGTGATACATGGAATACTCCTCTTTGACCACTTCCAGACGGCTCCGCGCCTCCTCCATGCGCTTCGACAGGATTTCGTGTTTCCGCGCGCCGCTCCGGAGTTCGTCGCCCTTCCAGAACAGCCCTTCCTCTAAGCCGTACCGCCGGACATCCACCCGCCACGCGTCGACGAATCGAGACAGACCCTCCGGACACACAATCCCCGCGACCGACACGTCGTCCCAACTGCCGCCGTAGCCGTACTGCCCCCGCGCGCTGAACTCCGGCAACGCCTCCGATAAATACTCCGACAGCGCTTCGGGCGTCCGTTCCGCCGCCTCACAGCTCAAAGCCTTGTAGAAGGTGTGTACGCCGCCCATCAGCGTATGACTTTCGCCGAGGCCGGTATAGGTGTCGCGGTAGGCGTCCTCCACGCCGTCCGTGCCCAGATAGCACGCCGCGACAGGCGTCTGACGCAAGTCCAGAATGCAGCTCCGGAACCCGACCGCCGCGTCGGGGTCACACAGGGACGTTGTAATATTGCCGACACAGCGCTTGTCCCACGGAATCGGCTGATTCACCGTGCCGTCATCGTAGAAGACCTCACAGCGCCCGTCGCCCTGCTGGATAAGTACAAGCGCGGGCGGGAGCCACAGCGCCGCGATTAAAGTCGTACCGTAGATGTGCGGCACGGCCTCCGGCGTTCGCAAAAACGCCGGAAGCGCCTCGAGTTCCTCGGCGTCCGGGGGGCGGCTGTCGTAGTCGAGGCGCACGGCGTCGCTCCATCGGCTTAGTACGACATCCGTCCAGCGGCGGAGTTCCAACCGCCGATAGCGCGGATTCGTGAACATATCGTGGAAAAAACGCTCCCGCGCGGCCTCCGGGGCCGACAGCTTCTCTTGCGCGACTTC
>CAMHDB010000156.1 GCA_946183715.1 uncultured Oscillibacter sp. | reverse complement strand
AACAGCCCGAACGGGAGTTCAGCGCGCCGTTACAGGGGCGCGTGAGCGTCGGGCGGAGCGACGGCAACAAAATTGTACTGAACTATGACCAGTCGATTTCCCGGGCGCACTGCGAGATTGCCTTTCAGGACAACACGCTGTGGATTCGTGATTTGGATTCCACGGGCGGCACCTTTGTCGACGGCGAGCGGATAACGGGTACTGTCCCGCTCCCTGTGGGGGCTACTGTGCGCCTTGGCCACGTCAACTATCAGGTGGAGGCGCATTAAGCCGAAATCGTGCTATACTTTCCCCATAGAAGAGCGGCAGAGGGGCGAATTTGTTCCCCGTAGGGGCGAATGGAAGGGGGCGCGGCGTATGGCGGAGCTGTCCGCGAATCTGGAAACCCTGCGCGGAATCGGTTCCCGGCGGGCGCAGTCCTTCCGGCGGATGGGCCTTGCCACCCTAGGCGATTTGCTGACGTGGTTCCCCCGCCGCTACGAGGACAGGCGGCGCGTCAAGGCAATCGCGGAGTTAGCCGACGGGGAAAGCGTATGCGTGCGCGGCTTCGTGGCGGCCCCGCCCACTGTGACGCGCGTCCGCGACGGCCTCGACTTGTTACAAGTCCCTGTCACGGACGAAAGCGGCGTTTTGCGCGTGACTTTTTTCAATCAACTTTGGATGAAAAGCGCGTTGTCGCCGGGTACGGAATACGTCTTGTATGGCAAAGTAGAGCGGAATTTGTTCGGCTGTTCGATGTCGAACCCTGTCGCGGAACGCGCCGACCGTCAGTCGGAGACGGGGCGAATCTGGCCCGTATACGCGCTGAGCGCGGGCGTATCGCAACGGATGTTGTGCCACGGTATCCGGGAGGCCCTGCGAGCGTGCGCCGCGACTTTGCCGGAGTTCGTCCCCGACGAAATACGCCATTCCTACAAGCTCTGTCCCGTCGGGTACGCCTACCGGAATATCCACTTTCCCGAAAGCGACGAGGCCTTAGCCGACGCGCGGCGGCGTCTGGCCTTCGAGGAACTGTTCTTATTAACTGTCGGCCTGCGTGGCTTCCGGACGCGCCGCGAGGCCGCGACGGCGGATATATTCCGCGACGTGGACATGTCGCCGTTCTACGACGCCCTCCCCTTTACGCTGACGGGCGCGCAACGGCGTTGTATCGCCGAGGCGCTGTCGGACATGGGGAGCGGCGTCCCGATGAACCGCCTTTGTCAGGGCGACGTAGGCTCCGGAAAGACGATGGTCGCGGCGGCCTGCGCCTATTACTGTATCCGCAACAATAAACAGGCCGTGCTCATGGCCCCTACGGAACTGTTGGCCCGTCAGCACTACGAGGGGCTTTCGGCGCTGTTGTCGCCGCTGGGGGTACGCGTCGCGTTGCTGACGGGTTCCGTCAGCGCCAAGGACAAGCGCGGAATCCGGCAACGCGCCGCCGCGCACGAACTCGACTTCTTAATCGGCACACACGCCCTGATTTCCGGCGGCGTGGAGTTCGGCAGTCTGGGACTGGTCGTGACGGACGAGCAACACCGTTTCGGAGTAGCGCAGCGGGGCGCGCTGGCGGCGAAGGGGCGTAGCCCCCATGTACTGGTCATGTCGGCAACGCCGATTCCGCGCACGCTTGCCATGACGCTCTACGGCGATTTGGACGTGTCGTTTCTGGACGAACTCCCGCCCGGACGCCGCAAAATCCTGACCTACGCCGTATCGGGAGACTACCGCCCGCGCGTCTACGCCTTCCTCGAAAAGCAGATGTCGGAGGGGCGGCAGGTTTACATTGTCTGTCCGATGGTGGAGGAGGGCGGCGACGACCGCAAGGCCGTGACGGAGTACGCGTCGGAACTCCGGCGGGTGTTCCCCGCTCGGCGCATTCTGTCGGTACACGGGCGCATGAGGCCGAAAGACAAAGAGGCAATTATGTCGGCGTTCGCGTCCGGCGACGGGGATATGCTGATTTCCACGACGGTTATCGAGGTGGGAATCGACGTGCCCAACGCGTCCGTGATGGTCGTCGAGAATGCGGAGCGCTTCGGGCTTTCGCAGTTACACCAGTTGCGGGGGCGCGTGGGGCGCGGGCGGTTTCAATCGTACTGTATCCTCATTTCCGACAGCCGCGGCGACGAGACACGTCAGCGCCTCCGCGTCATGGTCACGACTTCCGACGGCTTCCGCGTCGCGGAGGAGGATTTGCGAATCCGCGGCCCCGGCGACTTTTTCGGAGAGCGTCAGCACGGCTTGCCGCCGCTGAAAATCGCGAATCTGTGTACGGACGGGCAGTTGTTACGGGAGGCGCAGTCGGCGGCGGAGGCGGTTTCGCCGGAACGGTATCCGGAAACGGCGCGGCGCGCCGCCGAGATGGTGTCGCAGGGCGGCACGGCCTGACAAGTACGCGGAAAGGAAGCGTCGACAAAGAGCGGGGCGGCGGCCCCGTCGCCTTTACGACAGCCGGAGGCGGTCGTACCAGCGCAGGCAGGCGCGGTCACGGGTACGCCGGAGCATAACGCCGGAGGCAATCCCGTCGGCGGCGACGGTGGGCAACGCCAGTAACGCGAGACTGTCGGGAATCGCGTCGACGAGCGCTTGTATGGCGGGGTGGAGGCCGTAGACGAGGCCGAGTACGAGTACGCCCCAAGCCGCCGAGAACGGGACGCAGACGCGCCCCCAGAGGTTTCCGCGCTGTCCGGAGTAGTCCCAGAAGGCGACGCCGAGGACGCGTTCGTACCAAAGCGCCGTGAGGTACTCGACGGCGGTACAGACGACGCCCCCCGTCAGGAACAGCAGGCCGGGGTTGTTCTGTACGAGCGGCGCGACGAGCAGACACAGGCACGCGCCGAGGCCGTAGACGGGGCACAGCGGGAGAACAAGGAAGCGTTTCCTGTCGGGGCGCGAGCGCGTGAGGCGCGCGAAGACGATTTCCAGCAGACAGCCGAGCGTACTGTAGAGCGTAAAGAACCAGAACCAGCGCAAAAAGCAACCCTCCCCGCGTGTTGACCCTGTACAGGATAACACGCGGGGAGAAGTTTATGCAGGATGTTTTTTACAGCGCGCGCCAGAGCATTTCGACGCCGATACCCATCAGCAGAAGCCCGCCGCAGACCGACGCCTGTCGCGCGAACAACAGCCCGAAGCGTTTGCCAATCGACAGCGCCGCGAGGCAGTCGAAGAACGTCACGGCGGCGATAACCGCACAGGCCGACAGCGCGCGGGGCAGTCTGTAGGAAGCGACGGCGAACCCGGCGGAGAGGGCGTCGACGGAAGTCGCGAGGCCCTGTACCAGCAGGGTATTCCGGTTCAGGGGCCGCGCGGCGGGACGCGCCCGGAGCATATCCGCGCCGATAAGGAGCAACAGCGCCCCGCCGAGAAGCGGAATCCGGCGCTCGAACCACGCGAAACGCGCGGCGGCGAGGCGTACAAACCCGCGTCCGGCCAGCGGCATGAGCGCCTGAAAAAGCCCGTACACCCCCGCAACGGCGCACATCCGCCGCCGTGACATCCCCGGCTCGTTGAGGCCGTCCGCCAGCGACACGGTGAAGGCGTCCATCGACAGCCCCGCGCCCAACAGCATACTGTTCAGTAGAAACACAAGCACCTCCCGCGCCGAACTGCTATAGCGTATTCGGCGCGGCGCCGCACTATGCGGCGAATCTCGCGCGGCGGCGCGTGCGTTATGGTCAATCCGGCCAAGTAGTATTTACAGTTCCTATCGTGTACACTGTAAATGTTTGACCGCCCGCCAACAGTTTTGCGGTGGCAGGATTATCGCCGTCATAAATCGAGATTATGACTGTAAAAGATGTCACGTTCGCGTTGTCAGGTACAACAGAGATTGTAGCGTACAAGGGGGCGTTCGCGGTAATTCCGCCGAGGCCTTTTCCTGAATAATCCTGCGAACTGGTCAACGGGCTGTAGTAAAAAGAGACTGAGCCGTTATCTGGAATCACACTTCGGCGTATAATTTGCCCCGCTTTCGCGTTAGTGTCATCCCATTTTTTCCAGCCTATCTCATCGTCGTCATCGTCATCATCGCCATCGCTGCTATTGGAGGATGGCACATTATAGACTTGCCAATATTTTGCGTAGGTCTCAGATTTGTTTGGGTCAAACTGGGCTCCCAAACTAGCCTTGAAATTGTCGTTTAGAGTACGCAAATTGGCATTTTCAGTATCTTTTTCAAGCATATTGTTCGCGTCCCATTCCCCGATTCCGTACTGTGTCCAAAAACCCCGGATATCTTTTGCTGTGCTGATAAAACAGCCTTCTCTTTTGCCTGCCCCATAGGCTTTGTAACCTGTCGCATAGGTCAAGTCATTCTGTACAACGGCAGAAAGCGTATCATAGAGCATAATGGCCTGACTGTGCTTTGTCCGCTCCTGCAAGTGCCTGACGCCGAGGGCCAGCGTATCCGAGATAACCCCCGTACAGAGGGAGAGGATAAAGACCACCATCAGCATTTCCAGATAGGAAAAACCGCCGTGACTGTTCCATTTCCGCCGCACAGCCGAGGGGCAGGACTTTTTAAGGCACATAATAATACACCCCGTCTTGCTCTGTGAGTCGTATTTCTGGTAAAGTCGAACCATCCACCTGAAAAGAGACATCAGGCAGAGTATGACTAGCACCAGTTTCATCAGACATGGACATTTCTTTTGCTTTCTTGTTCAAGCGCGCAGTAGTGACAATCGCCCCCGCCAACATCATCATTCCCAGCGAAATAATCAGCATGATTGTCGCGCCCTGCTGACCTCCGAAGGCCCCT
>CAMHDB010000155.1 GCA_946183715.1 uncultured Oscillibacter sp. | reverse complement strand
CGGTGACATGCGTACACTTGAACACGTTTTTAGAAACTTAACACCTCCTCCTTTGTTGCGCGAGACCGGACAAAAACGCGTTCCGGACGGAACGCGCAGAAAAGACGCCTCTCGCTCCTCATCTTTCGCTCCCGCCGGATTTGGCACCTTACAAGGCAGGTTGCCGTGGTTTCACGGGGCCGGTCCCTCCGCCACTCTTGATAAGGGGAATGTTGAATTGTCCGTATTGTAACAGATTTTCGGCGGATGTCAAGCCATTCCGCGAAAGCGTCGGCCCCTCCGCCGCGAAAAAACAGCGGGCGCAGACCTTGCTTGCGGGAGCGGTTTGTATTATAATAGCCTCGGCGCGACACGCGCAAAGAAAGGGGACTTGTCATGATGATGAAGCGTTCCGCCGGCATACTCCTGCCGATTTTCTCCCTGCCCTCGCCCTACGGTATCGGCTCAATCGGCAAAGAGGCCCGCGCTTTCGCCGACTTCCTCAAAGAGGCCGGGCAGACGTGGTGGCAGATACTGCCCGTAGGCCCCACGGGCGGCGGCGATTCGCCCTATACCACGCTCTCGACGTTCGCCGGGAACCCGTACTTTATCGACCTCGACGCCCTCGCCGAAGAGGGCCTCCTCACCGCCGACGAACTCAACGCCGCGAAAGTGCCCGACGGCGACAAAATCGACTACGCCGCGCTCTACGAGACGCGCCCGGCGCTGTTGCGCAAGGCCTTCTCCCGTATCACCCCCGAGACCGCGCGCGCCGTGCGGGAGTTCCGCGACAAGTTCGGCTGGGTGCGCGACTACACGCTCTATCAGGCGTTGAAGGAGCGTTTCGGCGGGAAGGCGTGGTTCGACTGGCCCGAACAGTCCCTCCGGCAACACGAACACCACGCCATCGAACAGTGGCACCGCGATTTAGAGCCTGAAATCGCCTATCACACATGGGAGCAGTATTGCTTCTTCCGGCAGTGGGACGCCCTGAAGCAGTACGTAAACGGGCTGGGAATCAAGCTCATCGGCGATTTGCCGATTTACGTCTCGCTGGATTCCTCCGACGTGTGGGCGGAGCGGTCGCAATTCCAGTTGGACGCGCAGGGACACCCGACGAAAGTCGCGGGCGTGCCGCCCGACTACTTCTCCGAGGACGGCCAGCTCTGGGGGAATCCGCTCTACGACTGGAACGCCATGAAGCAGGACGGTTTCGGCTGGTGGATTCGCCGCGTGGAGGGCGCGTCGCGGCTGTTCGACGCAATCCGGATTGACCATTTCCGCGGCATGGAAAGCTACTGGGCAGTCCCGGCGGATTCCAAGACCGCCAAAAACGGCAAGTGGGTCAAGGGCCCCGGTATGGACTTGTTGCGCGTCCTGACGAGCTGGTTCCACAACGTGACGTACATCGCGGAAGATTTGGGAATCCTGACGGACGCCGTACACGAACTCCGCGACAACTCCGGACTGCCCGGTATGAAGGTGCTGGAGTTCGCCTTCTCCGACGCCTCCAACAGCTACCTCCCGCACAACTACACCGACCCGAATTGCATTTGCTACACCGGAACCCACGACAATGACACCCTTATGGGCTGGTGCGCGTCTGTAAAGAAGGGCGAGAAGGCCTACGCCGAAAAGTACCTGGGCGTCAAGGGCAAGGAGGCCATGCGGCAGGCCGTACTCCGCGCCGGACAGGGAAGCGTCGCGGTATTGTTTGTCGCGCAAATGCAGGACTATTTGGGCCTGGGCACGGAGGCGCGGACGAATGTCCCGGGCGTCGCGACGGGCAACTGGCGCTGGCGTATGCTCCCCGGGGCAGCAACAGAGAAACTCGCCGACGAAATCCGGGAGCTTACGGAGACTTACGGACGCTGTGCGCCGCGCCCGGTCGAGAAGGCGGACAAGAAGGCCGCCAAGGCGAAGGCCAAAGCCGCCAAGAAAGCCGAATGAAAATCCCCTCTGTCGTTTTGAGCCCCTCCCCCGTCGCGCGGGGGAGGGCGCCTGTACATAATCCAAAGGAGACTGTTTATGGAGCGTGTGCTGTTACATTGCTGTTGCGCGCCGTGTTCGCTGAGCTGTATTGACCCGTTGCGCGCCGAGGGCGTGGAGCCTGTCGCGTTCTGGTACAACCCGAACATTCACCCGTGGAAGGAATACGAGGCGCGGCGGAATTGCCTTGCGGAGTACGCGCCGACTATCGGAATGGCCCTGATTGTCAAAGAGGACTACGGCCTCCGCGACTTCGTGCGCGCGGTGTCCGGCGACATCGACCGCCGTTGCCGCTACTGCTACGAGCACCGTATGCGGGAAACCGCGCGTTTCGCCGCCGGACACGGCTTCGCGGCGTTCACGTCCACGCTTCTGGCGAGTACGTACCAGAACCATGACGGAATCGCGGAGGCGGGGCGGCGCTACGCGCAAGAGTACGGCGTAGAGTTCGTGTACCGCGACTTCCGCGAGAACTTCCGGCGGGGCAATCAGCGCGCGCGCGAACTGGGCTTTTATATGCAAAAATACTGCGGCTGTGTGTTTTCGGAGGAGGACCGCTACCGGAAGGCCATCGACCGCGAGCGCGCCAAGTACGACGCGCTCCTGTCCGCGACGTGAAACGGCGGCGAAAAATTTGTTGCGCTTTGCCCCGGGGCGTGGTACAATACGGAAACGCCGTGCGGAACACACGGGGAAAGTCACGTTTGCGAGGTGTACTATGGGAGATACGGCGGTTAAGAAACGGATATTCAGCGGCATTCAGCCCAGCGGCGAACTCACGCTCGGCTCTTACACGGGGGCCATCCGCAACTGGAACGCGTTGCAGTCGGAGTACGACTGCGTTTACTGCATCGTGGACTTACACGCCATTACAGTCAGACAAGACCCGGCGCGGTTGCGGCGGCGCTGTCTGACGCAACTGGCGCAATATCTGGCCTGCGGCCTCGACCCCGAAAAGTGCATACTCTTCGTTCAAAGCCACGTACCCGAACATGCGGAGCTGTCGTGGATTCTCGGGTGCCACACGCAGTTCGGGGAACTCAGCCGCATGACGCAATTCAAGCAAAAGTCGCAACAGCACGCCGACAACATCACCGCCGGACTGTTTACGTACCCGGTACTCATGGCCGCCGACATCCTGCTCTATCAGGCGGACGCCGTGCCCGTGGGGGCCGACCAGAAACAGCACGTCGAACTCTGCCGGGATATCGCCCAGCGCTTCAACGGCGTCTACGGCGACGTGTTCACGCTCCCGGAACCGCTCATTCCGCAAGTCGGCGCGCGGATTATGAGCCTCAACAACCCCGCCAACAAGATGAGCAAGTCCGACCCGGAAGGCTGTGTGAACCTGCTCGACAGCCCCGAGGACATCCGGCGGAAGTTCAGGCGGGCCGTCACCGACAGCGAAACGTCCGTCCGCTACGACCCGGAAACAAAGCCGGGCGTGTCGAATCTGCTCTCGATTTACTCGGCGGCGTCGGGGAAGAGCGTGGCCGACGCGGAGGCGGAGTTCTCCGGGCAGGGCTACGGCGCCTTCAAGACCGCCGTCGGCGACGCCGTCGTCGAACTCTTCCGGCCCATCCGCGAGGAATCCGAAAGACTGCTCTCCGACAAGGCCTATCTGGAAGCGATTTACCGTCAGGGGGCCGAACGCGCGCGCGCCGTCGCAATCCGCACCCTCCGGAAAGTTCACCGCAAAGTCGGCTTCCTCCCCCGCTGACGAAAGGGGCGTGTCATGGCTTTCGGTAACGCTCTGGTCGCCTACGTCCTCATTGCGCTGTTGGTGGCGATGGTCGTCAGCTTCCTGATGACCCCCGTCGTGCGCTCGTTCGCCTACAAAGTCGGGGCCATCGACGTGCCCCGCGACGCCCGCCGTATGCACAAGGTGCCCATCCCGCGCCTCGGCGGTCTGGCTATCTTCAGCGGCTTCATGATTAGTACGCTCCTGTTCGTGGCGATGACCCCGGAGATGAAAAGCGTCCTGCTCGGCGCGGTCGTGATAGTCGTGCTGGGCGTCATAGACGACAGTATGTCGCTCCCGGCGGCGCTGAAATTCGTCGTGCAAATCGGCGCGGCCCTCATTCCCACGCTCCACGGCGTCACAATCCGGGTCTTCTCCAACCCGAACGTCTTCTCCGACGACCTCTACTGGAATCTGGGCAGTCTGTCCGTGCCGCTGACCGTGCTCTGGATAGTCGCCGTGACGAACTCCGTCAACCTCATCGACGGCCTCGACGGCCTCGCCAACGGCGTCTCGACGATTTCCGCCACGACCATGCTTGTCATTGCCCTGCTCCTCGGCGAAACCGATGTCAGCCTCGTACTCGCCGCGCTCGTCGGCGCGTGCGTCGGCTTCATGCCCTACAACCTCAACCCCGCCAAAATGTTCATGGGCGACACCGGCGCGACCTTCCTCGGCTATATCCTCGCCACCATGTCCATACAGGGCCTGTTCAAGTATTACGCCGTCATATCGTTCGTGGTGCCCTTCCTCATCCTCGGACTGCCCATCTTCGACACCACTTTCGCCTTTTTCCGGCGTCTGGCCCACGGACAAAGCCCCATGCAGGCCGACCGCGGACACATCCACCACCGCCTGATTGACATGGGCCTCAACCAAAAGCAGGCCGTCGCGACGCTCTACGTCATCTCGGCGATTCTCGGCCTCAGCGCCGTGGTACTCACCACCGGCGGCGAACAGCGCGCAATCTTACTCTTCGCGGCGCTTTGTATCGCGGGGGCGATTGCGGCGCGGCTGGTGTTCCCGGAGGAAATCCGGGCCGAACTCAA
>CAMHDB010000154.1 GCA_946183715.1 uncultured Oscillibacter sp. | reverse complement strand
GGCGCCCGCGAGATTAAATGTATCCGGGTTTTAGGCGGCTCCACCCGGAAGTACGGCAACATCGGCGACGTGATTGTCGCCTCCGTGCGCAAGTCGACGCCGGGCGGCATGGTCAAGAAGGGCGAAGTCGTGCGCGCGGTCATCGTGCGGAGCGCCAAGGGAATCCGCCGCGCCGACGGTACCTACGTCCGTTTCGACGACAACGCCGCCGTGCTGATTCGCGACGACAAGAACCCCAGAGGCACCCGTATTTTCGGGCCGGTGGCGCGGGAACTCCGCGACCGGGATTATATGAAAATCCTGTCTCTGGCCCCCGAAGTGATTTGAGGAGGCGTAGGTATGGCAATGAAAGTCAAGAAAGGCGACACCGTGCTTATCCTCTCCGGCAAGGACAGGGGCAAGCAGGGGAAAGTCATGGGCACCGTGCCCAAGGAGTCCAAGGTCGTGGTCGAGGGCCTCAACATGGCCACCTGCCACGTCAAGCCCCGTCGACAGGACGAGACCGGCGGCATTATCAGTCGCGAGGCCGCCATCGCGGTCTGCAAGGTGCAGGTCGTGTGTCCGAAGTGCGGCAAGGGCACCCGCGTCGCGCAGAAGATTGAGGACGGGAAAAAGTTCCGCGTGTGCAAGCACTGCGGCGCGGCGCTGTGAGAGGAGCGGAGTTATGGCAAGACTGAAAGAGCGCTACAAAGCCGAAGTCGCTCCGGCCCTCATGAAGCAGTTCAACTACAAGAGCGTCATGCAGATTCCGCGCATTGACAAGGTAGTCGTGAACGTCGGCTGCGGCGAGGCCCGCGAGAACGCCAAGGTTCTCGACAACGTGTCGGGCGATTTGGCCAAGATTACCGGACAGAAACCCGTCATCACCCGCGCGCGGAAGTCCATCGCGAATTTCAAACTGCGCGAGAATATGCCCATCGGCGCGAAGGTCACGCTCCGGGGCGACAAGATGTGGGAATTTCTCGACCGCCTGTTCAACGTGGCCCTGCCGCGCGTGCGTGACTTCCAAGGAATCAACCCGAACGCGTTCGACGGGCGCGGCAACTACGCCCTCGGAATCCGCGAGCAGTTGATTTTCCCCGAAATCGAGTACGACAAAATCGACAAAATTCGCGGCATGGACGTGGTCATCTGCACCACCGCCAAGACCGACGAGGAGGCCCGCGCCTTGCTCGGACAGGTCGGCGCGCCGTTCGCCCGCTGAGGAGGATTGACATGGCTAAGAAATCTATGATTCTCAAACAGCAGAGGCCCGCGAAATACTCCACGCGCAAGTACAACCGCTGTAAACTCTGCGGACGCCCGCACGCCTACCTCCGCAACTATGGCGTCTGCCGTATCTGCTTCCGGGAGCTGGCCTACCACGGGCAGATTCCCGGCGTTCGGAAGGCGTCCTTCTGAGCGTCGACACGCACTCCAATGTAGACACCGGCTCCGGGGGCCGGTGTCCCCGGACGACGAAAGGTCACGGATACCGGCGGGAGTGGGCGCGCCCGTCCGGGCCGCCTGTCAAGGTCTCTGTGATACCTCGCCGCCGTAGCGGCCACGACGCCGCCACCCTATGTAAGGAGGACTTATTATGCACATCACCGACCCAGTCGCGGATATGCTGACCCGTATCCGCAACGCCAACGCGGCCAAACATGACAAGGTGGAAGTCCCCGCCTCCAACATGAAAAAGAGCATCGCCCGCATTCTTTTTGAAGAGGGCTATATCCGGAATTACCAGATTCTCGACGACTGCCCGCAGGGGACCATTCGCATTACGCTGAAGTACAACACCGGGAAAGAGCGGGTCATCACGGGCCTGAAGCGGGTCTCGAAGCCCGGCCTCCGCGTGTACGCCGGGGCCGACGAACTCCCCAAAGTCCTGCGCGGTCTCGGTATCGCCATTATTTCCACGTCCAGAGGCGTCATGACCGACAAGAAGGCGCGCGAACTCCACGTCGGCGGCGAAGTTCTGGCGTTCGTGTGGTAAGGGGGTAGAAGCATGTCTCGAATTGGCAGAATGCCCATTACCGTCCCGGCGGGGGTGACCGTCGACATCGCCGAAGGCAACGTCGTCACCGTCAAAGGCCCGAAGGGCGAATTGACGCAGGCCCTCCGCCCCGAAATGAAGCTCAAACTCGACGGCGCCGTGCTGACCGTGGAGCGCCCGTCGGAAGACAAACTGCACCGCAGTTTACACGGCCTGACGCGCTCCCTGCTCCATAACATGGTCGTGGGCGTGACCGACGGCTACAAGAAGGAACTCGAAGTCAACGGCGTGGGCTACCGCGTGGCGAAAGAGGGCAAAAACCTCGTGATGAACCTCGGCTACTCCCACCCGATTACCGTCGCGGAGACCGACGGCATTACCATCGACGTACCCGCGCCGAATAAAATCGTAATCAGCGGCTGCGACAAGCAGAAAGTCGGGCAGTTCGCCGCCGAAGTCCGCGAGAAGCGCCCGCCCGAACCCTACAAGGGCAAGGGTATCAAGTACGCCAACGAGGTCATCCGCCGCAAGGTCGGCAAGACCGGCGCGAAGAAGTAAGGAGGCGCTACGACATGATTAAACGTCCCAACACCAACGCCCAGCGAATCAAGCGGCACAAGCGCATCCGCGCCAAGATTTCCGGCACCGCCGAGACGCCCCGCCTGAACGTTTTCCGCAGTGAGGCCAACATCTACGCGCAGGTCATCGACGACAGCAAGGGCGTTACGCTCGTGTCGGCGTCGTCCCTCGACAAGGAAATCGAGGGCTACGGCGGCAACATCAAGGCCGCGGAGGCCGTCGGCAAACTCGTCGCCCAGCGCGCCAAGGACAAGGGAATCGAGACGGTCGTCTTTGACCGCGGCGGTTATCTGTATCACGGGCGCGTGAAGGCGCTCGCCGAAGGGGCCCGCGAGGGCGGACTGAAATTCTAAGGGAGGAGGAACGACAAAAATGCCCAGATTTGAACGCGAACAGAGCGAGTATATCGAGAAAGTCGTTTCCCTGAACCGGGTATCCAAGACCGTCAAGGGCGGTCGTGTGATGAAGTTCTCGGCGCTGGTCGTCGTCGGCGACGGCAAGGGGAAAGTCGGCTACGGTCTCGGCAAGGCCGCCGAAGTCCCCGAGGCCATCCGGAAGGGAATCGAGGCCGCCAAGAAGAACCTCATCACGGTGACGCTCTCCGGCGACACCATCCCCCATGAGACCATCGGCGTATCGGGTGCCGGACGCGTGCTCATGAAGCCCGCCGCCCCCGGTACCGGAGTTATCGCCGGAGGCGCCGTCCGCGCCGTCGTCGAGGCCGCCGGAATTAAGGACATCCGTACCAAGTGCCTGCGCTCCAACAACCCCAACAACGTGGTAGCCGCCGCGTTTGAAGGCCTCATGAGTATGCGCGGCCCCGAGGAAGTCGCCCGTATCCGGGGCAAGGCCCCCGCCGATATCCTGTGAGGAGGGCCAACATGGAATACAAAATCACGCTCGTAAAGAGCCTCAACGGACGCCTGAAAAAGCAGATTGCCACGGCGCATTCCCTGGGCCTGCGCCGTATCGGCGACAGCACCACCCAGCCCGATAACGACTGCACCCGCGGCAAAATCGCCCAAATCGGCTACCTGCTCCAAGTCACACAGCAAGAAGGAGGCGCGAACGCATGAAAATGAGTGAACTGTCTCCGGCGGAAGGTTCCGCCCGTCCGGCCTACCGCAAGGGGCGCGGCGCGGGTTCCGGCAACGGCAAGACCGCCGGACGCGGACACAAGGGTCAGAAGGCCCGTTCGGGCGGCAAAGTCCGCGCCGGGTTCGAGGGCGGCCAAATGCCCCTCGCGCGGCGCGTGCCGAAACGCGGTTTCAACAACATCTTCGCCAAGCCGCTGGATGTCATCAACCTGAACGCCCTCAACGCGTTCAACGACGGCGACACCGTCACGGCGGACGCCCTGCTTGAGAAGCGGATTCTCTCGTCCTGCCGCTACGGCTACAAAGTCCTCGGCAAGGGTGCCGTGACCAAGAAAGTGACCGTACAGGCGAACGCGTTCTCCGGCTCCGCCAAAAAAGCCATCGAGGAGGCCGGAGGGAAAGCCGAGGTAATCTGATGATTCAGACCATTCAACGGGCGTGGGCCGTCCCGGAACTGCGCCGGAAAATCGTCTTTACGCTTCTGATTCTCCTCATTTTCCGGATTGGCAACGCCATCACCGTGCCGTATATCGACACGGCGATTCTCAAAGACCAGCTCGACGCGATGGGCACGACCTATTTCGGACTGCTCAACGCCATGAGCGGCGGCGCGTTCCAAATGGCCACCGTCTTCGCGCTGAGCATCCAGCCCTATATCAACAGCTCCATCATCATCCAGCTCCTGACCGTCGCGATTCCCGCCCTTGAGCGGCTTTCCAAGGAGGGCGGCGAGGAGGGCCGGAAGAAAATCCAGTCCATCACCCGCTATACCACGATTGCAATCGCCGTCCTTCAGGCCGTCGGCTACTACTTCATGATGAAGCGCTACGACATTCTCCAAGAGGGCGGTACGGGCGTCTGGCCCGCGCTGGTTATTATCGTAACGCTTATCGCTGGCTCGTCCTTCGTCATGTGGATGGGCGAACAGGTCAACGAGTTCGGAATCGGCAACGGTATTTCTATGATTCTGTTCGCCGGAATCCTCTCCCGCGTGCCGAGTATGATTACGGGCCTCGTCGAGGGTATCCAGACATGGTCGAACCTCCGGAGCGGCGACATGACGCTGGAATCCCTCCAGAGCGCGGGCTACACCGAGGAGAGCGCGCA
>CAMHDB010000153.1 GCA_946183715.1 uncultured Oscillibacter sp. | reverse complement strand
TATGAAAAGCGAGGAGGAATGACAATGAACAAGAAGAAGTTTCGCGGCGTGATGGCACTGATTCTGTGTTTCATCCTGTGCGTTTCCGCCGCCGCGTCGGATTTCACGATTGCCCTTCCCGGAGGCGGGCGCGGCGGGGAAAACGCGGAAAATCCCTTCCCCGACCCCGTATACAACGCCATTGACTTTGGCGATTTCGTCAAGGCGACGAAGAATCTGCTCACGCTCTACGAGAGCATTGACTCGGACGAGGGCGGCAAGTACGCCTCGGCGCGGCTGATTGTCAAGGCGAGTCAGGCCTTGCCGGATTTGAGCGGCTACCACGCGGCGCAGATTCTGGCGGACGCGAGTTACAACTATCTGGTTCAATTCACGAACCCGGCGGACGCGGAGGCATGCGACGCGTATCTGAATGACCTCTCCTACGTGATTTTCTCCGAACCGGACCGGGAAGTGAAGCTGCCCGAACCCGAAAAGGGGGCGGCTGGCCTCGGCTCGATGGAGACTGGCGCGGAATACAACTCATGGGGCGTCGCGGCCACGAAGGCGGGCGAATACGCGACGAACCTCAAAGCGCGGGGCATAAATTCGGAAATCACGGTCGCGGTAGTGGATACCGGGGTAGATGACAGCCATCCGTTCCTGTCGGGGCGCGTGATAAGCGGTTACGACTTGGTGGACGACGACGCCACGCCGCAGGACGGCAACGGACACGGAACCCATGTTTCCGGGACCGTCGTGGACTGCACGCCCGGCCTGAAAATCAACATTATGCCGGTGCGCGTACTGAACAACCGGGGAAGCGGAAGCGATTCGGTCGTCGGTCTGGGCATTCAGTACGCGGTAGACCACGGCGCGAACGTCATCAACATGAGCCTCGGCGGACTCGGGCACAGCGAATACATTGATTCGCAAATCAAGTACGCGGTCTCCAAAAACGTGACCGTGGTGGTGGCCGCGGGCAATGAGGGTCAGGATACGAAAGACTACTGCCCCGCCGGCGACACCGAATGTATTACCGTCGCGGCGGTGGACAAGAGCAAGTCCAAAGCCAGCTTTTCCAACTACGGGGAAGCCGTGGACATTGCCGCGCCCGGCGTGGAGATTAAGAGCAGCGTTCCCGGCGGTGGATACGATTCATGGGCCGGTACTTCTATGGCCACGCCGCACGTCGCGGCGGCTGCCGCGCTCCTTCTCTGCGAAAACCGCAGTCAGACGCCCGCGCAAATCGAAAAGAAGCTCAGGGACGCGGCGGAAGACCTCGGAAACAGTGGCTGGGACAGATACTTCGGCGCCGGATTCCTGAATATGGCGTCTTTTATCCAAAAAGTACCCGAACCCGAACCCGAACCCGAACCCGTCGAACCCGAACCCGAACCCGTCGAACCCGGCAACCCCCTCGGCAATATTAGGGATGTCCCGGAGGGCTCGTATTACTACGACGCGGTTGTCTGGGCGCTGGGAAAAGGGATTACGAAAGGGACGACCGAAACGACCTTCTCACCGAATGCCACTTGCACGACCAAGCAAATCCTGACGTTCATATGGCGGGCGAACGGTTCCCCGCAGCCGAAGGCCATGACCGTGTCGGGCGACTTTGGCAAGGCGCTCGCGTGGGCGGATGAGACAGGCGTCTCCGATTCCGTCGGCGCGCAGACGGAGGAGGCTTGTACCCGCGCCGCCGCGATGACCTATATGTGGCAGGACGCCAGCAAGCCGGACTCGGGGAGCAATCCGTTTTCCGACGTGTCCAACAACACCTTTTACGCGCAGGCCGTTTGCTGGGCCGTGCAAAAGGGGATTACGAACGGGACGACCGCGACGACATTCTCTCCGAACAACCCCTGTACGCGGGCGCAGATTATGACGTTCCTCTACAGGTACTATGTGAAGGCCGTCAACTCCTGAGCGTGCCCAGTCAGGAGGTCAACGCATGAGAAAGAAACTTCTGTGCTTTTGTATGACGCTATGCGCGGCAATCCTTCTCGTTTCGTCGGCGCTGGCGTCGGACGCGGGAGGAGCGGCGGCAATCCGGATTACAGAGCAGCGTTTCACGGGCGATACGGGCTCTTTTCAGGTCAATTTGTCCGGGAGCGAGCCGCGCGGGACTGTTTTTGTCGTGGTCTGCGCGCAAAGCGCGCAAATAAAGCATATCGAGGAGTACACGGCGGCCAAGGCGGTACCCGTCACTCTCCGGGGCGTCGCGGATACGGACAGCGTCAAGGCGCTGTGGCTGGACGAGCACTATATGCCCATTGCCCGGTCGGATGTCTCAAGGACTTTGGAAGTAGACGCAAGGAATCGTAAGGAGTTTGCCAGCGCCGTCCTCAACATGATGCGGGACAACGACATGAAAGCAATGGCGCATTCAAGCGACGAATACGCCTTCGGGCGGCTGATTGTGCGCTCCGACGACGCCTTGCCGGATTTGAACGGCTACGGCGTAGTCCAGCGGGTATCGGACCCGGAAGGCCACACCGTACTGCAATTCGGCAGTCCGGACGCCGCGAGGGAGTGCGCGAAATATTTGGAAAGCCGCGTTTCCCCGGACGGCTACGTGACGCCGGACACGCTGGAAACAACGGCTCCAATCGTCTCGCGCGATTCGTACCTTTCGTGGGGCGTGCCCGTCATACACGCCGATTCCTACGCGGCGGGCCTCGTGCAAAAGGGGCTCAACCGTCCGATGACGGTCGCCGTGGTCGATACGGGCGTGGACGCTACCCATCCGTCCTTAGCGAACCGCACCGTAGCCGGCTACGACTTCGTGGACGGCGACAGCGACCCCCGGGACGAGCATTACCACGGCACGCACGTCGCGGGGACGATAGTGGACTGTACGCCGGGCCTGACAAATCTGAAAATCATGCCTGTGCGCGTACTGGGCGCGTCGGGGAGCGGCACCACCCTGAATGTCGGCCTTGGAATCCAGTACGCGGCGGATAACGGCGCGTCCGTCATCAACCTGAGCCTCGGCGGCTCGCACAACTCCTACAAGGAGGAGTCGATAGACTACGCGCTGTCGAAAAACGTGACGGTAGTCGTGGCGGCGGGGAACAGCGGCGCGGACGCGGAAGGCCATTGTCCCGCGCACATCCGGAATTGTATCACCGTCGCGGCGGTCGACAAGAATCTGAATCCCGCCAGTTTTTCGAACTACGGCGACGCGGTTGATTTGGCGGCACCGGGCGTAGGTATCAAGAGTTGCGCCCCGGGCGGGGGCTACCGGGAGTTGGACGGGACATCCATGGCCAGTCCGCACGTCGCCGCCTGCGCGGCTATGCTGTTGCTGGAATCGGCGTCCCTCACGCCCGCGCAGGTGGAAAGGAAACTGGTCGAAACGGTGCGGGTTCCCTCCGGGTGGGATAAGTGCTACGGCGCGGGCGTTGTGAATATGGAATCTCCCCCGCCCACGGGATTCTACGCGCTTCTGTACACGGACGGGGAGATGGTCTTCCAGAACAGCGCCACTCCGGCGCCCGGAAGGGCATTGCGGCACGAACCTTACGCGGTCAGCTCGTCAGCCGGGGGAACCGGAGAATACGCCGCGTGGTATGACCTGCGCGACTATATTGAGCGGGTGACATTCGCGGAGGAAGTCCGTCCGGCTTCCACGGCCCTGTGGTTTTACGGCTGTAAGAATCTGAAATCCGTGCGGGACGTGAAGAATCTGGACACCGGGAATGTAACGGACATGAGCCAGATGTTCGCCCGCTGCGACAACCTGAAAGTGCTGGATTTGAGAGGCCTTGACACCGGGAACGTCACGAATATGAGGCAGATGTTCTTCAAGTGCGGGGCGCTGACCACGATTTACGCCTCCGGGGCGTTCAATGTCTCGAAGGTGACGGATGGAACCGACATGTTCACCGATTGCGCGTCGCTGTCTGGCGGCAGAGGAACAGGATACAGCGCTTCCCATACGGGCAGCACATACGCCCGCATAGACGCGCCCCCCGCGCGTCCCGGATACTTTGCGGACGAAGAAGCGGCATTATTCTACGCGATTCTCTACGAGGGCGGGGAAATGGTCTTCCAGAACAGCGCCACGCCCACGCCCGGACGGGCGCCACTCCACGCGCCGTTCCAGATTAACGCCGCGGTTGAGCCGACCTACGCCGGGTGGTATGACTTCCGCGAACAAATCACAAAGGCGACGTTCGCGGAGGAGGTGCGTCCGGTTTCCACGGCGCTGTGGTTCTACGGCTGCGAAAACCTGAAGACGGTACAGAACGCGCAGAACCTGAAAACCGACCGCGTCACGAACATGAGCCAGATGTTCGCCCGCTGTGGCGGACTGGAAACGCTGGATTTAAGGGGCCTCGACACCGGAAACGTAACGGATATGACGCAGATGTTCTTCCGGTGCGCCGCTCTGAAAACCATTCTGGTTTCCGACGCGTTCAGCGTCGCCAAAGTGCGGGAAAGCTCCGACATGTTCAAGGGTTGCGTATCACTGGTGGGCGAAAAGCTGACGCGATATAACGCGAGCTATCTTGACAAGGCTTATGCCCGGATAGACGGAGGCTCGTCCAATCCCGGATACTTTAGCGCACAGTCCCGACCGGACCCGGAGCCGTCGCAGGCGCTCTACGCCGTGCTCTACGATGACGGGGAATTGAAATTCCAGAGCAGTCCGGACGCCGAAGCGGGCAGAACCTCCGTCAAATCCTACACGACGGATTCCGGCGGATACGACGGCGACGTTTATAGCGCGTGGTACGGGGAACGGGCGCAAATCCGCACCGTCAACTTTGGCACCGCGATTTACCCAACGTCGACCGCGCTTTGGTTCCACGACTGCAAGAATCTCTCCTCCGTCAGGAATCCCGGGAATC
>CAMHDB010000152.1 GCA_946183715.1 uncultured Oscillibacter sp. | reverse complement strand
GTCGAAGAACTTGCCGAGGTCGTTGGCCTGACGGTCGCAGGCCAGCGTGTACTGCGTCAGGTCGTTCGTGCCGACGGAGAAGAAGTCGACTTCCTCCGCCAGTTCGGGGGCGACGAAAATCGAGGCCGGGGTCTCAATCATGATACCGATTTCGGTCTCCTCGTTGAAGGGGATTCCCTCCGCTTTGAGTTCGGCCATGACCTTTTCACAGGCGCGCTTGCACTCCTTGACTTCCCAGACGGACGTAATCATGGGGAACATAATGGCGACTTTGCCGTAGGCCGAGGCGCGGTACAGGGCGCGGAGCTGTGTCCGGAACACGTCCGGGTTGTTCAGGCAGATACGGATAGCGCGCACGCCCATAGCGGGGTTTTCTTCCTTCTTGAGGTGGAAGTATTCGACCTGCTTGTCGGCGCCGATATCGAGAGTACGGATGATGACGCGCTTGCCGTCCATCGCGGCGGCGACTTTCTTGTAGGCTTGGAACTGCTTCTCCTCCGACGGGTAGTCGGTCTCCGCGAGGTACAGGAACTCCGAACGGAACAGGCCGATTCCCTGCCCGTCGTTGTTCTTGACGGCGGTCACGTCGTCGGGGTTGCCGATGTTGCAGTAGACGTTGATGTGACGCCCGTCGAGCGTTACGTCCTCCTTGCCCTTCATCTCGGCCATGAGTTCCTTGAACTTCTTCTGCTTCTCCATCTTGTCCTTGAAGGTCTGGATAGTCAGGTTGTCGGGGTCAAGGACAACTTTCCCGGTCTCGCCGTCGAGGTAGGCCATACGGCCCTGAAGCGTCTCTTTGAGGTCGGCGCCCAGTCCGCAGATAGCCGGGATTCCCATGGTACGCGCCAGAATGGCGGTGTGGCCGTTGCTGGAACCGGCGGTAAGGGCAAAGCCTAAAATCTTGGACTTGTCGAGCTGGAGTGTCTCGGAGGGGGCGAGGTCGTCGGCGCAGAGAATGACGGGCTCCTCGGAGTCGATACCGCCCTCGGCGATACCCATGAGGTTATTCAAAATGCGCTGTGTCACGTCCTTCACGTCGGCGGAACGCGCTCTCATGTAGGCGTCGTCCATCGCGGCGAACATCGCGGCGAACTGCTCCCCGGCTTCCTTGACGGCGTACTCGGCGTTGCAGGATTCGTCATTGAGCATGGTTTCAATGGCTTCCACGTAGTCGTCGTCGTCGCAGAACATGGCGTGGGTCTCGAACAGGACGGCGCTTTCCTCTCCGGCTTCCTCGCGGCACTTGTCAGCCAGTACGTAGAGCTGGGCGGAGGACTTTTCGCGCGCTTCGACAACGCGGGCCTTTTCGGCGTCGAGGTCGGCGACTTTCGTCTTGGCGATTTCGTAGTTGGGACGCTGGAAGAAATAGAGGGGGCCTCTTACGACACCTTTGGAGACACCTTTGCCCTGAATCAGAACCATAGTATATCCTCCTGTCAAGTTATCGGAAAAACGGGAGGCCCGCCAGAAGCGGCGCAGGCTCTCCCGTTAGGCTACCCCGCGGACGCGGGGACAGGTTGATTAGACTTCGGCGGCGAAATTGTTCTTGAAGAACGCCTTCATCGCGTCGAGCGCGGCGGCCTCGTCCCCGCCCTCGACGGTGACGGTCACTTCGTCGCCCTTCTTGACGCCGAGGCCCATCAGCTTCATGAGCTGGGAGGCCTTGACGGTCTTGTCGCCTTTCGTGACGCTCACGACGGTATCGCCGAGGGCCTTGGCCTCTTTGGCGAGCATTCCGGCGGGGCGGGCGTGGATGCCGAGTTCGTCCTGAATGACACACTTAAATTCCATAGCCATGTTGAAACTCTCCTTCTAGAAGTTGGTAGGGTATTGGAAGCGGGCGCGGGAGACCCGCCTACAATCGTTACGTGGCCCCGAAAGCCTGTCCGGACGCGCGGACAGGCTCCCATCTCCGTCGGGGCCGTCGTTGCGGAGCTGTAGTTATTCAGGCGTTGACTACGCCGGGAAACGCCACGGAGTTGTAGTCGTCGCTGTTGGTCAGGAGCGTGACGACAACGTCGGGGTGATTGGCGGCCTTGATTTTCGCGCGGTCGAACTTCACGAGGGGCTGTCCGGCCTTGACCTCGTCGCCCTCTTTGACAAGGGCTTGGAATCCGTCGCCGTTCATGGCAACGGTGTCGACGCCGATGTGAATCAGCACTTCCATGTCGCCGGGGCCGGTAATGCCGACGGCGTGCTGGGTCTCCGCAACAGAGGAAATCGTGCCGTCATACGGGGCGCGTACAATGCCCTCCTCGGGCCACACGCCGACGCCGCTTCCGAGTACGCCGGCGGCGAACGTCGGGTCGGGAATCTCCGTGTGGGGGATAACTTTGCCCGGTACGGGAGCGAGAACCGTTCCGGCCTCGCAGGTGATGACAGGCTCCTGAGGCTTGGACGGCTGCGCGGGAATGTCAGACGCGGAGGCTTTCGGGGCGGGGGCTTCCTCGTTCCACACGAACCAAGTCCCGACGAACGCGATACCGCCGGACACCGCCAGCAGGATAGTATAGACTACAGGATTGTTAATGGTGAGGTAGCCGGGGATTCCGGTCACGCCGTAGGCGGTCGCGCCCAGTCCGGTAATCGCGCCGAAGATAGCGCCGACAGCGCCGCCGACCATGCCGCAGACGAACGGCTTGAAGAAGCGCATATTCACGCCGAAGATGGCGGGTTCGGTAATGCCGAGGGCGGCGGAGGCGGAGGACGGGATAGCGATAACTTTCGTCTTATTGTTCGCCGCCTTGAGGCCGACGGCCAAGCACGCGCCGAACTGCGCGAAGTTGGCGGCGGAGGCAATCGGCATCCACGTATTGAGGCCTGCGGACGATAGCATGCCCGCCTCAATGACGTTGTACATATGGTGCAGGCCCATAACGACGGTAGCCGGGTACACAGCGCCCATGACCATAGCGCCGATGGGATTGGCGACAATCTTCTCAGCCACGCCGAGGACGATGGTTTCGAGGCCGGAGAAGATGGGGCCGATAACCATGAACGTCAGCAGGGCCGTGACGAATACCGTGCAGAGAGGAGTTACGAAGAGGTCAATCATTTCGGGGACGTGCTTGTGCAGCCACTTCTCCCACTGGCACATGAACCATACGGAGATAACCACCGGAATGACGTGGCCCTGATAGCCGAGCTGGTTAATCTGTCCGAGGGTGTAGCTGTCCGTAATCTTGATGTGGCCGAACAGGTACCAGACATCGTAGCCATTGGCGGCGTTCCAGCCGTTGGTCAGGGCGGAGTGAATCATGAGCAGGCCGATGACCGCGCCGAGGAAGATATTCCCGCCGAAGACGCGCGCGGCGGACACGGCGACGATTACGGGCAGGTACGCGAAGGCGGTGTTGGCGACCATATCGAGGAAGCCGTACCAGTCGGTTTCGGCGAAGCCGAGGCCGGGGATTTTACCGAGCGCCTCCACGAGGCCCATCATGAGGCCGGAGGCGACGATAGCCGGAAGAATGGGTACGAACACGTCGCCCAGAGCCTTGACCATGCGCTTGGGGAGGGGCTGTTGGGCGGCGGCGGCGGCTTTGACTTCTTCCTTGCTCGCGGCGGTCAGGCCCGTAATGGCAAGAAATTCGTCGTAGACCTTGTTGACGGTGCCGGTGCCGATGATGAGCTGAAGCTGTCCGGCGTTGGAGAAGACGCCCTTCACGCCTTCCACGTCTTCCAGAGCCTTCATGTCCATCTTGCTGTTGTCCGCGATGACAAGACGCAGACGGGTTGCGCAGTGCGCGGCGCTGACGACGTTCTCTTTGCCGCCGAGGTGGCTAAAGATTTCCTCCGCGCATTTCCGATAGTCTAATGCCATGCTCATCTCCCTTTCTTCTCTCCAAGGTTGTTTCCGGGGATTCCCGCCGTGAAAACATGACACATTGTAACCTTTTTTTAACGTTTTGTAAAGGCGCAAAATTCATAAACATTGCGACGGTCCCTTGTGCAAAGCGTCTAAAGCGTTCCGGAAAACCTTGTGCAATGCGTCAATATTCGCGCTTGTCTCTCCGGCTGTGACACGCGAGGCCGAGTTCCCGGAACGCCGCCGCGAGGCCGCCGCGCTCCACGGGCGGCGCGATTCTGTCGGCGCGGCGCTTCAACTCCGGACTGCCGTTGCCCATGCACACGCCCACTCCGGCGGTCTCTATCATGTCGAGGTCGTTCATGCTGTCGCCGAAGGCGACAGTCTCCGCGACGGGCGCGCCGCAGTACGTACACACGCGCCGTATCGCCGCGCCCTTGCTGAAGTCGCGGTTGATGAGTTCGCCGTTGACGGTATCGCCGGAAAGAAAGTCCTGTAGGCAGAACTCAAAGCGGTCTTGCAGGATTTGCCGGGGGCGTTCGAGGGCGGCGCGGCGCGTACACAGAAACGAGACTTTGTACACGGGCTCCCCGCGATAGTCGCGCAGGGGCGAAACGTCGAAACTCTCCGTGAGCATTTTCTGCCAGCGCAACGCCTCGCTGTTTGTACTCTCGAACGATTCCGCGCCCACGTCGGCGAACGTCATGGACTTGGTTTCGAGAATGCAGAAGATGTCGGGGGCGCGCATGGCGTCGAGGACGCGCCGGAGTTCGGCGGCGTCCATGGGGTGGTCGTAGACGGTCTCCCCGCCGAGGACGACGTAGCCCCCGGCGGAACAAATCACGCCGTCGAAGCCGTAGGCCGCCACGGATTCCGTCATAGCCCAGCTCCGCCCCGTACACAGAAAGACTTTGTGTCCGTTGTCGCGGGCGGCGCGGATGGCGTCGAGGGCGCTTTGCGGCGGGACGTTCTCCCCGGGTACGGTCAGCGTCCCGTCGATGTCGAGGAAAATCAGTTTCATGGCGTGTCTCCTT
>CAMHDB010000151.1 GCA_946183715.1 uncultured Oscillibacter sp. | reverse complement strand
ATCTGACTTCCTTCGCCCACGCCAGACGTTGCAGGAAGTGCAGGCCCGTCCGGTACGGCTCCGGGTTCGCCGTGACGAGCAGGAGTTCGGCCTTCCGCGACGGCGGTACATTCATCTCCGAACGCCGCGTCCGAATGGCCCGGATGGTGTCCATGACGGTTTCCATGTCGGCCTCCTCGCGCGGGAAGTCGAGCGCGTCCGCGTACTCCGGCCACGCGCTGGTCATGATGAACGGGGCGTCGTGGGGCAGTGCCTGATAGATTTCCTCTGTCAGGAACGGCATGAACGGGTGAAGCAGTTTCAGGAGCTGCGTCAGGACGTAGCAGAGGACGTTTTGCGCGGTTTGGGCGGAGGCGGGGTCGTCGCCGTTCAGGCGCGTTTTCGTGAGTTCAATATACCAGTCACAGTAGGTGTCCCAGAGGAAATCGTACACCTTCGCCGACGCCACGCCGATTTCGTAGCTCTCGAGATTCTCCGTGACCTCCCGCACGAGGTGGTTTAGCTTGCTGAGTACCCACTTGTCCTCGCGCTCCAGCGCGGACGCCTCCGGAAGCTCACAGCGTTCAATGTTCAGATTCATCAGCACAAAGCGGCTCGCGTTCCAGACCTTGTTCGCGAAATTCCGCATGGCCTCGCACTTTTCCGTATAGAAACGGCAGTCGTTGCCGGGGCTGTTGCCCGTGATGAGGTTGAATCGCAGGGCGTCGGCGCCGTACCGCTCCGCCATTTCCAGCGGGTCAATGCCGTTGCCGAGGGACTTCGACATCTTGCGGCCCTTGTCGTCGCGGACTAGCCCGTGAATGAGCACCGTCCGGAACGGGACTTTCTTCATGTGCTCACAGCCCGAGAAAATCATCCGCGACACCCAGAAGAAAATGATATCGTAGCCCGTCACCAGTACGCTGGTCGGGTAGAAGTAATCCAGCTCCGGGGTCTTGTCGGGCCAGCCTAACGTACTGAACGGCCACAGCGCCGACGAAAACCAAGTGTCGAGTACGTCCTCCTCCCGGGTCAGGTTCGCGCTCCCGCACTTCTCGCACTTGTCTGGGTCTGTACGGCTGACGTTGATGTGTCCGCAGTCGGCGCAGTACCAAGCCGGAATCTGGTGTCCCCACCACAATTGGCGGGATATGCACCAGTCGTGTACGTTCTCCATCCAGTTCGTGTAGATTTTGGAAAAGCGGTCGGGCACGAACTTCACTTCGCCGTCCCGGACTACCCGCAGGGCCTCTTCGGCGAGCGGCTTCATTTTTACGAACCACTGTGCGGAAATCAGCGGCTCCACGTCGTTGTGACAGCGGTAACAGGTGCCCACGTTGTGGTTGTACGGCTCCGTCTTGACAAGGTAGCCTTGCTCCTCCAAGTCCTTGACGATTTGCTTCCGGCACTCGTAGCGGTCCATGCCGTTGTAGGGGCCGCCGTTCTCGTTGATTTTGCCGTCGTCGCCGATACAGCGCACGATTTCCAGATTGTGCCGTAAGCCGACTTCAAAATCGTTCGGGTCGTGGGCGGGCGTCATCTTGACCGCGCCCGTGCCGAATCCGAGCTCTACGTAATCGTCGGCGACAATCGGAATCTCGCGGTTCATAATGGGCAGAATGCACGTTTTCCCGACGAGGTGCTTAAAGCGTTCGTCCTCCGGGTTGACCGCGACGCCCGTGTCGCCCATCATGGTTTCGGGGCGCGTCGTGGCGACGACCAAATCCCCGGAACCGTCGGCGAGTGGGTAGCGGATATGCCAGAGGTGTCCGGGCTTGTCGACGTACTCCACTTCGGCGTCCGACAGGGCCGTGACGCAGTGCGGACACCAGTTGATAATGCGGCTCCCCTTGTAAATCAGGCCCCGGTCGTAGAGGTTGCAGAAGGCCTCCCGGACGGCCCGCGACAGTCCGGCGTCCATCGTGAAGCGCGAGCGGCTCCAGTCGCACGACACGCCTAATTTCTTCTGCTGTTCGACGATTCGCCCTCCGTAGGCCTCCTTCCACTTCCAGACGCGTTGCAGGAACTTCTCCCTGCCCAAATCGTAGCGGGTTTTCCCCTCCTTGACGCGCAAATCCTCCTCAACCTTAATCTGTGTGGCAATCCCGGCGTGGTCGGTGCCCGGCAGCCACAGCGTCGCGTAGCCCTGCATGCGCCGGAAGCGGATTAAGATATCCTGTAAGGCGGCGTCGAGGGCGTGGCCCATGTGGAGTTGTCCCGTGACATTCGGCGGGGGCATGACGATACAGAACGGCTCTTTCGACGGGTCGGGGTCTCCACGGAAGCAGTCCGCCGCCTCCCACATTTCGTAAATGCGGCGCTCGGTTTGCTGGGGGTCGTAGGTCTTGGGCAATTCTTTTCCCGGCATACTGCACACTCCTTTATTTCACATACCGCACGGACAGCCCGGTTTTCTCCGCGATGAAGTCGCGGAACTGCTCCGGCGTCCCCCCGGACAGCCCGTCCTTGGGGAATTGCTGTGCGTGCCGTTTGCCGATGATAAACACAAAGCTGTCTGTCGTCTCGCCGAAAACGCTGATGTTCCCGTAGTGCATACGGGTCTCGGCGGCCTGCGTGGTGACGACGTACTCGTCAGGCCCGAAACGCGTGTCGGCGTCGCGGGTGCCCGGCATGAGGCTCAATTTTGCAATCCAGCCGTTCAAATCGTCCTCGAACAGCAGTACGACGAGCATAAACACGCCCGCCAGAATCGTCAGGACATTGACGAAGTCCAGAGAAAAGGCGTCAACTATGACAAGCGCCGCCTCCGCCAACGCTTCCAGCGCCACGACAACCCACCCGAATATCCGGAAGGCGATATTCCCCTTGCGGCGCACGGTCTTGCGGAGTACCCGCGACATCGTTTTCAGGGCCTTGTGGTCGTAGTGGGAATGAATCTGAAATTCTTCCATACGGACACCTCTCTTTCTGACAAAAAACCGCCCCGGCCTTACGGTCAGGGCGGAAAATTTCCGTGGTACCACCTGATTTCGCGTACTTGTACGCGCACTCTGTACCCGGTAACGGGGGAGGCCGCCGGACTTACTCCGTTCAGTCCGGACGCTCCGGGACGACTTCCCCGCTGTGCCGCAGGCGTTTACACCGGCCACGCCCTCTCTGCGCCGCACACGTCACGGGTACTGCTTCCCTTCTCAGCGTTGCGGTTCTTATTGTACACAGTCGGGCCGGGAATGTCAAGCGGATTTTCAGTCATGCCGACGGGGAAGCGCGTCACCGCAGTTTCCTTTGGAGCTGTTCCGGATTGGAGGCGTAGTACAGGGCGGTCTCTCTGGTAATCCGATTCTCCCGCACAAGGCGGAAAATACAGTCGTCCATGCCCATCATGCCTTCCGACGTGCCGCCTTGAATCGCGGCGTCAATCTGGTGAATGCGGCTGTCCCGAACCAGATTGCGAATAGCGTTGTTGAGGTGCATAATCTCAAAGGCGGGAACCAGAGAGCCGTCTATCCCGGGGAGAAGTTGCTGACTGACTACCGTTTTCAGCGCCTGCGCCAACTGAACCCGGATTTGCTGTTGCTGGGCCGGCGGGAAAACGTCAATGATGCGGTCGATTGTATTGACGGCACCCATCGTGTGAAGGGTGGAGAGCACCAAATGTCCGGTTTCGGCGGCGGTCATGGCGGTTTGAATGGTGTCCAAGTCCCGCATCTCGCCCACCAGAATGACATCCGGGGATTGGCGCAGACTGGCGCGAAGGGCTGTGACGTAGCTTTCCGTGTCCGTGTTCAATTCCCGCTGGCTTACAATGCTGTTTACATTGCGATGAAGATATTCAATCGGGTCCTCAATGGTGATAATGTGGGCGCTTCGCGTGCGGTTGATGTTGTCCACAATGCAGGCGAGGGTCGTGCTTTTTCCGCTCCCCGCCGGACCCGTCACCAGAACCAGTCCTCTGGAGCGTCCGGAAATTTTCATGATTTCCTCCGGAATCCCCAGTTCTTTCCAATCCGGTATGCCGAACTGCACCACGCGAATGACCGCCGCAAGGGAACCGCGCTGACGAAAGACATTCACGCGAAAACGCGCAAGGCTGGGAACGGATAAGGAAAAATCGTCGTCCCAGACGCCCTGCCCCTCGGGGAAACGGCGGTTCGCCATGATGTAAATTTCCCGAATCAATACGGCGGAATCGTCCGGCATCAGACGCTCTTCGCTGATGGAAACCAGACTGTCGCCCCGCTTAAAGGAAACCGTTCGTCCGGCAATCAGGAAAATATCCGTAGCGCGTTCGTTCACCGCCATTTCCAAATAGGTCTTACTGGATTCCATAGTTCTCCCCAATCTTGCGCGATTTACACGCCCCCGTCCCAGACTTCCATGAACTCTTCAGGCTCCCATGTGCCGCTGTAGACGGTCTGCCAGCGGAGAACCGTCCAGTGTCCGTCCCGGCTGACCGCCTCGACGACAAGCGTCAGGGAATCTCCAACGGGTTCCGTCAGGGTGACGCTTTCGCCGGGGGCCGGATTCAGCGCGGCGAGACGGTCTGCGACCGCGCACTCCGCCGCGTAATAGGCCGCCGTCCGCTGTGCGGTCAACTCCGTCAGGCGCTTCTCCCGGTTCGCGGAGGCCAGCGTCAGAATCGCGAACACGCACAGGGAGAGGGAACAGAGAATCGTCATCAGCGACACGAGGCCGGAAACTTGTCCTCCCTGTCTCACGGTGCCGCCTCCCCGCGCGGCGGAACCGCGACGCGCCATTCCAACAGCGCCCCTTCCCCGTTAGATACGGTCAGGGTTCCCGTGTGCGTCAGGCGCAAAATGAGGCCCTCCCGCGACAGAACCAGCCCGCCGCCGTCCAGACTGCCGCCGCCGTATGCGCGGACTTGCTCAAGACTGCCCCCCGCCGCCTGATAG
>CAMHDB010000150.1 GCA_946183715.1 uncultured Oscillibacter sp. | reverse complement strand
TTGCAATCTCTGACTTTCGCTTTCCTCAAGGCGTCCTAAATCTTGGAAACTGGTGGTAATTTGCAAAATTCCACTTATATTACCCGTTTTTATCAAAATCAATTACACCAGTTTCCAAGTTTTTCGACCTGTGCGGTGAAAAGAACCTTATTTGACCGTCTGTGACTGTCACTCCGTTGCTTCGCAGGCGATTCAAACGCAAGGCGGAAAGCCGTTTCCCGCTTCACGGGAGAACACAGGGAAACAAAACGACCATTTCCGACGCTTTACGACAGGAAACGCTTTGAAAACAGGCAAGTTCGCCTTGTCTGACCGCCGCTATCTTCACCGCACAGGTCGAACTTTTTACTGGAGGCCTATCCAGAAAAGTTGGAAACTGGTGTGTATAGTATTTTGTAGCGTCGGATTTTCCTTTTACGGTGTTTCCGACAACGGTGGACGGGCCGCGAGTTTGGCCAACTCCGGGAAGCGCGCCAGCACCGCCTTGTAATTCTCCAGCCTGTGCGGGTACGCGCAGTTCGAGCAGTCCTTGACGCCTTTCGCCGTGTAGGAAAAATTTCCGCCGCAACGCGTCCCCAGCGTGTAGAGGGGGCAGTAGCAGAAGAGGCAGTTGAAGTCGCGCGCGGCGACGCCCCCGTGACACGGGAAGTATTCGCAGGCGCGGTTTTGCGTGAAGCTGTGCGACAGTGTGCCTTCCCGCGCGACGCTGTGCGAATCCGCCCCGGACAGCGTGCCCGCCGGGATGTCGTACAGAATTTCCACGTAGTCCGGCGTGAGGATTCCGGGCGGCCCGGTACGGTCGGCGGTGCCCCCACGGATACAGGCCACCGTGTCGGACACGCGCCGCGCGAAGTCCAGTTCGTGCGTCGAGAGAATCACCGCGAGGCGCTCCCGCGACGCCAGACCCCGCAGCAGTTCCCCGAGTTCGAGTTGATAGCGCAAGTCCAGAAACGAAGTCGGCTCGTCCATGACGAGTATCTCCGGCTCCTGACACAGCGCCCGCGAGAGTAAGACCCGTTGCCGCTGTCCGTCGCTGAGACGCCGGAAACGCTCCTCCCGCAGTTCCGAGACACGCAGACGCCGCATGGCTTCCTCCACAATCTCCCGGTCACGCGCCGAGAGTAGCCCCAGCCGCCCGGTGTACGGGTAGCGCCCCGAGCGCACGACATCCTCCACCGTCAGCCACTCCCCGCCGGGGTGCCTCGTCATGACTATCGACAGCGCCCGGGCGAGTTCGTTGTCGCTCATACTCTCCGCGGGCGCGCCGTGTACGAACACCGTGCCGCGCACAGGCTCCAGTTGCCGGATGAGCGTCTTTAGTACGGTCGATTTCCCCGCGCCGTTGGGCCCGACGAGCGTCAGGATTTCCCCCGGACGCACGGACAGCGACAAGTCGCGGACGACGGCTTGCCCGTCGTAGCCGGCGGAAAGCGCCTCCGCGTGTAAGCCGTACTGTTCCATGTCAACGCCTCCCACCCGCGCCGCGCGCGGCCATCATGTGAATGACTATCGGCGCGCCGAATACCGCCGTTACGGAACTGATATTCAACTCCGTGGGCGCGAAGGCGGTACGGGCTATCAAGTCGCAGAACAGGCAGAACGCCCCGCCGCCCAGAAAACACGCCGGAATCAGCAGTAGCGGGCGGGAAGTCGAGAAGAGGCGCCGGATTAGGTGGGGCACCGCCACGCCGACGAACGACACCGGCCCCGCGAACGCCGTCACACAGCCGGAAAGGGCGCTCGAAAGCAGAATCAATTCCAGCCGCAGGCGGCGCAGATTGACCCCGGCGTTGCGGGCGTAGGCCTCGCCCAGTTGGTACGCCTCCATGGGTTTCGAGAGCAGGAAGGACAGTGCAAAGCCCGCCGCCACCGTCGGGGCAATGGCGCGGACGCCGTCCCAGCCGATTCCGGCGAAGCTCCCCAGCGACCAGTGATGTAAGTTGACAATATTGGCGTCGCTGGCGAACGTGACCGCGAAGTCCGTCACGGCGGAACAGAGGTAGCCAATCATGACGCCGCAGACGACCAACAGCGACATCCGGCGCACCCTCCCCGACAGCGCGAGCACGAGGCCCATCGACAGTAGCGCGCCCGCGAACGCCGCGAGAATCATGGCGGCGTTGCTGAGGACAAGCCCGCGTTCGAGGGAGAGAATCAGCGCGAGGGCGACGGCTAACTTTGCCCCCGACGAGACGCCCAGCACGAACGGCCCCGCAATCGGGTTGTCGAAAAACGTCTGCAAGAGAAAGCCCGACACCGACAGCGCCCCGCCCAGCAGACACGCCGCGACAGTCCGGGGAAGGCGGATACGCAGTACAATGGCGTCGAAGAGTTCGCCCCGCGCCGGAACGCTCCCGACTTTTGCGCCAGTCACGATTAGTGCGGCAGTCAGTACAAGCAACAGGGCGTAAGAGAGGCAATAGCGCGTAGTTTTTCGCACGGCTTCCCCCTTCAGGACACGCGGTGCAAATACGTCAGGCGCGTTTCGGCGTCCGCCGCCCCGGAGAATACCGCGTGAAAGTCCGCGATGACGCCCCCCGCCGCCGTCGGTTCCTGAAAGAAATTCCGCTCCACACACCACACATTCCCGCTTTGCGCCGCCGCGAAGTCACGGAACAGCGTACTTTTGCTATAGAGCTGTTCCAATGTCTCCAAGCCGCCGTCAATCGTGCCGTCGTAGAGGATTATATCGGCGTCGCGCGCCGCCGCGTAGAAGGCCTCCATTTGCAGATTGTCGCTGTCCGTCTCCGGGAAGGCGTACTCCCCCCCGGCGTACTCTATCATTTTCGCGACGTAGTCGCCGTGCCTGCCGACGTTTACGTAGCCGTTCGGGCTGAGCGAGAAAAACGCCACGGTCTTTCCGAGGGCCTCTTCTGTGCGGATACGCTCGACGAGTTCGGCTTGCGTGTCGAAAAAGGCGTCGGCCTCCGCCGCCCGGCCCGTGAGCAGTCCGTAGAGCTTCACCCACTCCATACGCCCGAGCGGGTCGGCCTCGTAACTCGAACGCTCCACCAGTACCGGGACGCCGAGCGCCTCCAGACGCTCCCGGATGTCCGGACTGTGATAAATCATCGTGGATTCCACCGCGAGCGTACAGCGTTCGGAGAGGAGCAATTCAAAATCGGGGGCGGAGTATTTACCGGCGTACAGGATTTCCCCGGCGTCGAGGGCGCCGCGTATTTCCGGAATACTCCAGTTTTCGGGGGCGGTGGACGTGAAGCGCACGGCGTCGAGGGCGTCCAGACACCGGAAGAAGTCCATAGCCGACGAGGCCGCCACGTACACCCCGCGCAAGGGGGCCTGTAGTACGGGAATGTCGCCGGGGTTCTCGGGGGCCTCCGCGCCCTCCGGGACTATCAGAAACTGTTCGGTACCGTCAATCGTCACGAGCGCGCGCCCGGCGTCGTCGCAGGCTATCGTAAAGAGTTGGGCGTACTTGTTCCGCGCAAGCGCGGCGGCCTGTACGGTGTCCGGAAGCGCGCCACTGTCCGGGGGCGCGGCGGTTTCGTCGGCTTGTACGCCGTCCGGAAGCGCGGCGACGCGGAACGTCAGCGTTCTGTCGTACCACTCGGCGCGGTTTTTGCTGTACGCCGCGCAGGGTACGCCCGTATTCAGGGCCGCGACGGGTGTCGTAAACGTATGAAGTCCGTCGGGCGTCTCGACAAACGGAATGTAGTCCGATTCGGGGGCGTTCGCGGCGTCCGCCGCCGTGCCGGGGTACACGTACAGGTAGCCCGTGCCGCCCATCGTCATAACGGCGGTCATCGTCCCGCCCGATACCGTAAGCGTGCAGTCCGTGACGCGGAACATCGGCGAATCGCTCTCGACTTGCGCGCGGTAAGTCCCGTCGGGCAGGGCCGACGCGTACTCCGCGCCCGCCGTCGCCGACAGTCCGCCGCCGTCCATCGCCGCCCGCGCGTGCTCTACGAATAGCTCCTGCACCGCGTCCAGTTCGCCCAGCCCGCGCAGTACGCACACCGTCTCGTAGCCCGCGCTTTCAAACACGCTTTTCCAGCTCTCGGGTTCGTCCCCGGCCATATCGTTGTGGGCGTGGTCTCCCGCGACAAGCATTAACGGCTGTAGCACGACCCGTTTGTAGCCCCCGGCCCGGACGGCGGACAGTACGTCTTCTAACGACGGCTCCGCCTCTACCGTGCCGACATAGCAGTTTTGCGGGAGGACGCTTTGCATTTTCGCGTAGACGCCGTTCGACGCGGCTTCCGTACCGTGTCCCATGAAACAGAACGCCGTTTCGCCGTCGCCGCCGCCGTACTCCGCCGCCGACGCCGTGACCGCCTCGGCCACGCGCCGGAAATCGTCGTCGGTGCTCAACAGCGGCGCGCCGATGGCCACGTACTCGAACTCCCCCGCGCGGCTTGCGAGTTCGTCGGCGAGTTCCTGATACTCGAATCCGTTCATTAAATGGGTAGGCTGTACGACGAGCGACCGGACGCCGTTCGCCACGGCGCGGTTGAGCGCGTCGCGCACGTTGTCCATGGACACCCCGTCGCGCTCCTGTACGTGGTCAAGCACAATCTGACTTGTGAAGGCGCGGCGGACGCTCCATTCCGGGTACGCCGCCGCCAGCGCGTCCTCGACGCCACCAATAGACAACCGCCGGGCGTCGTTGTAGCTCGTGCCGAAGCTGACGACTAACAATTCCCGCTCCCCGATGTCGTCCTGATTCCGGGGATTGTCAACAAGGGCGTCCCCGTCCGCGCCGCCCCGCGAACAGCCGCCCAGAATCCCCGACAACAGCATGAACGACAGCAGACAGGCCCAAAGTTTCTGTTTCATTGCTGATTCTCCTTTCCGATTCCAATCCATGATACTCTACACGCAAACAGTCGGTTTTGTCAAGAGAGAATCCGAAAAAACATATTGACATAGTAGGGAAATCGGCATATAATACACGCCGACACAGGAAGTTTCAGCCAGCGCACAGTTCAGGAGGCTTTTAACAGTTAAAAGAAACTTGTAAAAGGTTTCTAAAAGTTATTAAAT
>CAMHDB010000149.1 GCA_946183715.1 uncultured Oscillibacter sp. | reverse complement strand
GTGCCGCCCGTGATTCTCTTGAACGGAGAGCTTGCTACCCTGACCGACACGGTACGCGCCGGAGACCATCTGCAATTCGTACAGGCCAAGCCCGGGGAGGACGCGTCGCGGAAGATTTCCGACGTACTCGGGAGCGATTTCACCGGGAAAGTCACCGTCAACGGCGCGAAGGCGCGGCTTGATACCGTGATTCATACCGGGGACGATGTCTGGGCCGACCGCAAGGACGCCGAACCCGTAGAGGAAGCGCCCGCGCCCGCCGACGACGCCGGACAAATCCGCGTCACGCTCAACGGCGAAAAGCTCATGCTGTTCGGCAAGCCGGGCGGCGAGCCGTACTACCTCATGGATTTGCTGAAGTTCTCCGACCTCGACTTCCAGAACCTCGACAAGCCCGTAGAACTGCGCGTGAACGGCGCGCCGGGACAGTTTCAGGAAGTCATCAAGGACGGCGACCGCGTGGAAATCGTGTAATATGTAACAAAGGGGGTGCTCTCCCTTGAATGCCTATATCGCGCGTCAGCCGATTTTCAACCAGCGCCGGGAAACCGTGGGCTACGAGTTGCTGTACCGGAACGGCGAGAGCAACGCGGCGCGCGTCACGAACGGCGACGCCGCCACGCGCAAAGTCCTGACGGACGCCGTGACGCTGTTCGGATTGGAACAGCTCACGGGCGGACGCCCCGCCTACGTGAATTTCACGTCCAATCTCATCATGGACGGCTTTGTAAACCGCGCCGACCCGAAAAAAGTCGTGGTACAGGTCATGGGCAACGCCGTCATGAATGACCGCATGGAAAACACCCTCCGCGAGCTCCGTCAGGCCGACTACTTCCTCGTATTGAAGAACTACCTCGGGCAGACGCATTTCCGCCCCTATTTGTCCCTGTTCGACATTATCCGCGTCAACTTCCGGAGTACCAATTCGGTCTTCCAGCGGGCCGCCGTCCGGCGCTACGGCAACCCCGAAACCGTCTTTATGGCCGACCGCGTGGAAAGTCAGAAGGAGTTCGAGAGCGCCCGGAGCATGGGCTACCAGCTCTTTCAGGGCTACTACTTCGGACGCCCCGACATGCTGTCCATCCCGATTCTGCCGCTTGTCGAGACTTCCTGCGGGAAAATCCTGTCGGCGTTGCTTGAAATCTCGCCGGATGTGCGCTGGGAAGTCGAGTGCGCGGAAATCATCCGGAACGATTTGCTGTTGTCGTACCTGTTCCCGCGCGAAATGGCGCTGTTGTCGCCGCCGTCGGGCGCGACGCGCGCCAAGTCCAAACAACCGCCCGACTTGCGCGCTGTCATTTACCGCATGGGGCCGCAATGGCTCCGGCGCTGGGCCTGTCTGGCGTACCTGCGGCACAACAACGCCTCCGGCGACGAACATCTCCCGCTCTACGCCTACCGCCGGGGGCTGTTCATGGACGCCCTCGCCGCGAAATCAAAACTCAACGTCGACGTACACGGCGGACACGTCTTTCTGCTGGGCGTCCTGAGCATGGCGGAAGAAATTGTCGGGGAGCGTCCGGCGTACCTGTTGCGCGGACTGGCACTGCCTCCGGAAGTCTGGGCGGCCCTCCTCGGCGGTGCCGACGATAACGACTACGCCGCCCTCCTCCGCTACGCCGAACTCTACGAGGCCCGCGAACACGACACGGTTTTCCCGGATATCGGCCTGTCTCTGGACAAGTACCAGATTCACGACGCCTACCGGGCCTGCGTCGAGGAGACGGAAGCGGCGGTTGCCCGTATGGACAAGCCGCTGTCAACCTGATTTATGAGGAAAGCGCCGACGCGTCGATAGACAGGATGGACACGCCGATATCAACAAGGAGGACACGACCAATGAGTGACGAAGCCACTGAAGAAAAGAAGGGCAAAAAGAAGAAAGAGAAAAAGCCCAAAAAGGAAAAGCCTCCCAAGGAAAAGAAACCCAAGGAAAAAAAGGCCAAAAAGGGTAAGGACGCCCCCGAGGGCGCGGAAGGCGAGGAGGGCACCAAGAAGAAGGGCCCGCCGCTGTTGCTGATACTGATTCCGGTCTTTGTGGTGCTGATAGTCGCGGTGCTGGCGGTGGTGTTCGTGGTACTCCCGCGCCTGCGCGGCAAGCCCGCGGAGGATATCGACCCCGGCGACCCCGGCGCGGCGCTGTCGGCACAGGTGGAGAATACGGAGCGCGCCAAGCAGGGCGAACCCCGCGACGGCGAACCCGAACCCCCTCCGGACGCCGAACCCGAAGCGCCTCCGGACGAACCCGCGCCCGGTTCGGACGGCACCCCCGCCCCCGAAGGCCTCGAAGACGGGCCGCCCATTGAAGAACCCGAACAGAAGCCCGTGGACATCGTGGTGTCCATGACGACATCGGAATCCATCAGCTATTTCCGCTCCCTGCCGCCCGAGGCCCTCGGACTGCCCGGCGAGAGCATGGACGAGTACGACATCTTTGCCTCCGAACACCTGATTCTCGTCGACGACGTGCCCTGCAAGGAGTTCCACGTCTACAGCGTTTCCGGGCGCGCCGGGACGAACAGCGTGGAGGGCCTGTACCTGCTGACCCAGCGCGGCGCGCGCAAAATCTACAAGCTCGACGAGGCGACCAATACCGTGACCGAACTCAACTGGACGCCCCCGCGCCCCGAACCCGAGCCGGAACCCGAACCCGAACCTGTCGAGGAGGGGGCCGACGCCGAAACCGAGGCCGAACCGTCGTAACTTCCACTGCCTGTTATTTCTGCTTTCCCCGTTTTTTGGGAATTGATTTTTTTCCGCTTCCGGACAGGAAACGGTTGACGAAACGGGAAATTTGTATTAAAATAGGAAAAGACGGGTAACGCAAATTTTGAACTTTTCAGGAGGTGGCGCTTCTGATAGTTATTTTCCCTGGCGACTGCTCCGGCTTTCGGGACTTCCGCGGAAAACGCGACGAATCCGCTTTCCGCGCCCCGTCGAGACAGCGCGAAACCCTGCGGACTCCGCCGCCACGGCGGAGAATTTACAGGACGCCTGACCTTTTGCGGGCGTATATCCATGACAGAGAAGGAGAATGACCCAATGCTCAAAAATATGCAAATCCGCGCAAGACTGATTACCGCGTTCCTGATTGTTATCGTCATGATGGCCGCTACGGGCGTGGTGTCTATTGTCATGCTCTCCAAGGTCGGTTCCAGCCTCCAGGACTTCTACGACACCTCTCTGAAGACGATTGAACAGGCGTGGACGGGCAAACGCGCCGCCGCCCAGATTCGCGCCAATATCCTCCAAGCCACGCTCGACGACGACGAGAGCCGCAGTAACAGCTACATTGCCGAAGTACGCCAGCTCTATCAGTCCCTCCAAGACTCCAACCGCACGCTCAAGGACACCTACACGGGCGACCCCAGCGTCCTGACCACGCTGGACACCACGGTATCCAGCCTCAGCCCCATTCTGGAGCGCCTCTACGCCTACGCCAACGCGAACGACGTGCAGGGCGGCTACATCTACCTCCGCGAATACTATGAGCCTGTGGCGAACCAAATCCGCGACCAGTTGGACGCTATCGGCGCCACCGCCGACCAAGCCGCTCTCGAGACGGTTGAAACCGGAAGGACGCTCTCCACTACCGCCGATGTCGTCGTCATTCTGCTTGTGGTTGTAAGCTCCATTGTCGGCGTTATGCTGGCCATCGCCATTGCCAACGGCATTGTGAACCCCGTCAACGAAATGCAGGAAGTCACGCTCGCGGTCTCCAAGGGCGACTTTGAATCCGATATCAAGTACGAATCCAAGGACGCCCTCGGCGACCTCGCCAACAATATGCGCCACCTCACCGCGACCATCAAGGAAATTATCACCGACGTGGAAATGCAGTTGGCCGCGATGGGCGAGGGCAACTTCAACGTGCGCAGCCGCAAAGAGGAAATGTACCTCGGCTCCTTCGCCCGCCTCCAGACCGCTATGACCAAGCTGACAATGGCGGTATCCGAAACGATGGCGCAAATCGACGTTTCCGCCGACCAAGTGAACTCCGGCGGCGAGCAGATTTCGTCCAGCGCGCAGGCTATGGCGCAGGGTGCCACCGAGCAGGCCTCGTCCGTACAGGAACTCGCCGCGACTATCGGCGAAATCTCCCACGCCGTCGAGGAGACCGCCGAACACGCCCAGAGCGCGAAAGTCGACAATCAGGCGTCGCACGACCAGATTGCCGTCTGCTCCGCGCATATGGCCGACCTCATGAGGGCCATGAAGGCCATTGAAGAAAAGTCCGTGGAAATCAGCAAGGTTATCAAGACCATCGAGGATATCGCGTTCCAGACGAATATTCTTGCGCTCAACGCCGCCGTAGAGGCCGCCCGCGCCGGAAGCGCCGGCAAGGGATTCGCGGTCGTGGCCGACGAAGTACGCAACCTCGCCACGAAGTCTCAGGAAGCGTCCGCCAGCACGGCGTCGCTCATCGAGGAGACGGTCAAGGCCGTCAACGAGGGCAGCCGCCTGTCCGTCGAGACCGACGAGGCCCTGAAAGAAGTCGTTATCCGCGCCCAGAAGGTCATGGACGCCGTGACGCGTATCTCGCAGGCGACCGACGCGCAGTCCCACGACGTGGCGCAGGTCAGCACGGGTATCGACCAGATTTCCAGCGTGGTACAGACCAACTCCGCGACCGCCGAGGAATCCGCCGCCGCCAGCGAAGAGCTGTCCGGACAGGCCAACCTCCTCAAGGAACTGGTGGGACGCTTTACACTCCGCAAGGAAGTGGGCGGTTCCCGCGTGATGGCTTCTGCCTCCGCCGCTGGCGACTTCTCCGCCCCCCATTCCGCCAACGACAAGTATTAATACCCGCCGCGACGCGCAAAACGACCTCTCCGGAAATGTCACGTTTCCGGAGAGGTTTTCGTATCGCTTAGCGGTTCAACTGCATGAGCTTCTGACGCAGTTCGCCCTCAATGCGGTGGAGTTCGACTTCCGCCGCGCGGCGCTTCTCGGCGCCCTCGCGCTGGATGTTCAGCACTTCGTCAATGGTCGAAATCAACTGCTGATTCGTATGTTGCAACGTCT
>CAMHDB010000148.1 GCA_946183715.1 uncultured Oscillibacter sp. | reverse complement strand
CGTTTTCCCACCGCCTGTGTACACAGCTCCGGGCGTGCGGCATGCGCCCGCACCCTATCGCGACCGACAACTATTTCGTCGACCGCGCCAACACCCCCCGCGACGAGAACGGCAACTACGACTTCGAGGGCCTCGGGGCCATGGACGTGGAGCAGTTGAATCAGGACATGTCGCGCCTTCTGGCGGGGGAGACCGTCGAGATTCCCAGCTACAATTTCAAGAAGGGCTGCCGGGAGTACAACGGCGACTATCTGACGCTCGGGCCGCAGGATATTCTCGTAATCGAGGGCATCCACTGCCTGAACGACGCGCTGTCCTACACGCTCCCGCCGGAGAGCAAGTTCAAGATTTACATCAGCTGTCTGACGGTGCTCAACGTCGACGACCACAACCGGATACCGAGTACGGACGCGCGGCTGTTGCGGCGAATCGAGCGCGACGCCCGCACGCGCGGGCACAACGCACAGGCGACTATCCGGATGTGGCCGAGCGTGCGGCGCGGCGAGGAGAACAACATTTTCCCGTATCAGGACAGCGCCGACGTGGTATTCAACTCGTCTCTGATTTTCGAGACCGCGCTGTTACAGGCCTATTTGGAGCCGTTGCTGTTCGCCATCCCGCGCGACAGCGAGGAGTACACGGAGGCCAAGCGCCTCTTGAAATTCCTGAATTACTTCCTTCCGCTCCCCGACGACATGGTGCCGACTTCCTCCATTGTGCGGGAGTTCATCGGCGGCGGGTGCTACAACATCTAAAAAAGCCTCCCCCATGACCACGGGGGAGGCTTTTTGAGTTGTCAACGTGACGTTTCCATTACAGCGTCAAGTCTCCGTCCTTTATCCACCCGGCGCGACGGCAGGCCTGACAGAGTAACGGCGCGAGAACCGCCGGGAGTACGACGCAAATCAGGCACAGCCCGGCCCAGTCGAATACCCCCGGGGACAGCGCCGCCGCGCCTTTCGCGAGCGCCTCTTCCGACGGCGACAGCCAGCCCGTCCAAACTCCGATTGGCCCGCATAACCCGCAGGTTCCCATACCGGAGTTAATCGCGGCGCCGTTCATTTCCAGCCGAAAGACGCAGGTCGCGAGGGGGCCAGTCAGGGCGGAAACGAGCGTCGGCGGAATCCAGATTCGCGGGTTGCGGACAATGTTCGGCATTTGCAACATGGACGTACCGAGGCCCTGACTGACCAGTCCGCCCCAGCGGTTTTCGCGGAAGGACATCACCGCGAATCCGACCATCTGCGCGCAACATCCCGCGACAGCCGCGCCGCCCGCGAGGCCTGTCAGCGAGAGGACTTGACATATCGCGGCGGAGGATATCGGGAGCGTCAGCGCAACGCCGACGAGTACCGAGACCGCAACGCCCATCCAGAAGGGTTGCAGGCGTGTCGCCCGGTCGATGAGCAGTCCGAACGCGCGCGCGGCGTCCCCGATAGGCGGCGCGACGAGTTTCGCCAGCGCCACGCCGACGAGAATCGTCACCGCCGGGGTCACGAGAATGTCGACTTTCGTCTCCTTCGAGACGGCCTTGCCGCACTCCGCCGCGACGATAGCGATAAGGAGTACGGCCAGCGGGCCGCCCGCGCCGCCCTCGGCGTTGGCGGCGTAGCCGACAGCCGCAAGCGAAAAGAGCACCATAGGGTCAGCCTGAAGCGCGTAGCCGATGGCCACAGCCATAGCGGGCCCGGAAACCGACATTGCGTAAGTGCCGATATCGGTCAAGTAGGCGACATGGAGCTGTTGCCCGAGCGTGCGAATGATGGTACCGATGAGCAGGGAGCAGAAGAGGCCTTGGGCCATAGCGCCGAGGGCGTCGATACCGTAGCGCCGCGCCGAAAAGACGATGTTCTTCCGGCGCAGGAAGTTTGTGAAGCGTCCCATAAAGATTCCTCGTTTTCTCGTGGTGTGTTGGACAGGTGTCAAGACACGTACCCGGCACATTATACGCGCCCGCGACGCGCTTGTCAATCCCGAAACGCGAAATTGTTGACAAAGCCGCGCACAGCGGGCAAGGGCAGTAAAAAGCCTCCCCCGTTTCAACGGGAGAGGTATCATCAGCTTTCCGACATCCTGTTTTCAAGTAGGCGAGGCGGCGTTCCCGGCGCCGGACAGGCGCAGGTCGTCGACTAATTCGCGGGCGGCGTCGAGGGAATCGGCGCCTTTCGGGAGTTTGAGCGTCAGCGAGGGCGGCTGTCCCGCCGAGAGCGTCAGGCGGCGGCGGTACTTGTTCAGTCCGCACAGCGCGACGACCGCCTCCGTGCGAAATTCCGCCAGCGTGAAGCGGATTTCGTCGCCCTTCTGCGAGATGTCCGACACGCCCTCCCGCGCCGCCGCCGCGCGGAGTAGCGCCACGTCCAGCAGGGCCAGTACGGGTTTCGGGGCGTCGCCGTAGCGGTCCGTACACTCGTCGAGCAGGTCGGAGGCGTCGTCGTCCTCCCGGATGGCCGCGATTCTCCGGTACAGGTCCATGCGCTGTTCCGGCGAGGGCACGTACTTCTCCGGAATGTTCGCGTTGACCGTCAAATCCGCCGCGCATTCGATTTCCCGGGGCTTTCCCTGCTCTTCCAAAACGGCCTCTTCCAGCAGTTTCAGGTACATGTCATAGCCCACCGTCATGAGGTACCCGGACTGCTCCGGGCCCAGCAGATTCCCCGCGCCGCGGATTTCCAAGTCACGCATGGCGATTTTGAACCCCGAGCCAAATTCCACGTACTCCCGGATAGCCGCCAGACGCTTCGCGGCGACTTCCTGCAGGAGTTTGCCTTCTTTATAGGTCATCCACGCGTAGGCGCGGCGCGTACTCCGCCCGATTCGCCCGCGTATCTGGTGCAACTGCGCGAGGCCCATACGGTCTGCGTCCTCGATAATCAGCGTGTTGACGTTCGGAATGTCGATTCCGGTCTCGATAATCGTCGTACAGACAAGCACGTCGGCCTCCCCGTCGACCATGCGCCGCATGACTTCGGAAAGTTCCTGTTCTCCCATGCGCCCGTGCCCGGTGACTACCCGCACCTGCGGCCCGAGCAGTTCTTGAATATGCGCCGCCGTGCTGTCGATACTCTCGATACGGTTATGCAGATAGTAGACCTGTCCGCCGCGCTCCAATTCGCGGCGCATGGCGTCGGCGACAACGCCCCAGTCGTGCTCTATGACGTAAGTCTGTACAGGCTGGCGTCCGGCGGGCGGCTCGTCTATGGTACTCATGTCGCGGAGGCCCGACAGAGCCATATTCAACGTGCGCGGAATCGGTGTGGCGGAGAGCGTCAGCACGTCGACTTGTCGGCTTAATTCTTTTAGCCGTTCCTTGTGCGTGACGCCGAAACGCTGTTCCTCGTCGATGACGAGCAGTCCGAGGTTGTGGAAGGCCATGCTTTTCTGCAGGAGTTTGTGCGTGCCGATGAGCAAATCGACGCCGCCCGTGCGCGTGGCCGAGAGAATCCGCCGCGCCTCCTTCGGGGGCGTAAAGCGCGAAAGCGTCTCGATACGCACGGGGTAATTCTGGAAGCGCCCGCGCGCGGTGGCGTAGTGCTGTTGTGCAAGTACGGTCGTCGGTACGAGAATCGCGGCCTGCTTGCCGTCTAAAATACACTTCATGACGGCGCGGAGCGCGACTTCCGTCTTGCCGTAGCCGACATCGCCGCATAACAGACGGTCCATGGGGCGGGGGGTCTCCATGTCGCGCTTGATTTCCTCGATTGCCTTCAACTGGTCGTCGGTCTCCTCGTAGGGGAACGCCTCTTCAAATTCCCGTTGCCACGTCGAATCGGGCGAGAACGCGAACCCGGGCCGCCGCTGCCGTTCGGCGTAGAGCTGCGTAAGGCCTTTCGCCAAGTCCTGCACGGCCTTTTTGGCCTTGTTCTTCTGCCGCGCCCAGTCGGTGCCGCCTAGGCGGTTGAGGCGCGCCGGGGCGGAATCCTCCCCGCCGCCGATGTACTTGCTCACTTGGTCAAGCTGTGTCGCGGGTACGTAGAGGCAGTCGCCCCCGGCGTAGTCGATTTTGATGTAGTCCTTTTCGACGCCGTCGACGGGCATACGCTGGATTCCCGCGAAGCGCCCGATTCCGTGGTGCTCGTGTACGACGATGTCCCCCGGCGACAGGTCGGAGTAGGACTGCAATTTCTGACGGTTGGACGCCTTTTTCTGTACTTTCGGGGCCTTCTGCGGCGTGGCGAAAAGCTGTCCCTCCGTCATGACGGCGAGTTTCAGATAGGGCCACTCACACCCGGCGGAGAGCGCCCCGAGCGCGATACGGATTTCCCCGGGCTGGGGCATGGTGACGCCCTTCAGGGACAGCGCCGAGAAAATGTTCCTGTCCTCTAACAGTCTGTGCAGATTCAAGGCGCGGCTGTCGGAGGCGCACAGAACTAAAACGGCGGTGCCCGAGTTGCGGTACTGCTCCAAATCGGCGGCGGCGGTCTCGAGGCTCCCGCCGTAGGAACTCAACTGCCGCGCGTTGATGTGTACGAGGCCGCGCGGGCGGAGCGGGTAGCGCGACGTGGGGAGCGAATTGGCCATAATCACCGGGAACTCTTTCAGGGCGGTATAGAAGTCGTCGGCGGCAAGCTGTACGTTGCCGAACTCGCCCGCCATGAGGCCCGCTTCCATGAGCGTTTCGACATCCTGCCGCGTCTGCGTCAGCGCGCCCCGTATCCGTTCCTCCACGCGCCCGCACTCACAAAGTACAATCAGCGCGTCGCGCGGGAGGTAGTGCAGGCCCGTCGTGACTTCCGGGTAGACCGCGCACAGGTAGCGGTCGATTCCGCCGGGGTCGGCCCCGTCGCGGAACTGCGCGGCGTCGGCGCGGAGGCGTTCGGACAGCGCGGGGCGGCGGCGCGCGATGTGCGACGCGAGTTTTTCCAGCGTTCCGGGGAGATTCTCCGCACAGCGCGGGAGGACTTCCGCCGCCGGGAGTATCAGCGCCGACGACACGTTTTCGGTACGGCGCTGGGTCGCGGGGTCGAACAGGCCCATAGAGTCCATTTCGTCGCCGAAGAACTCACAGCGCACGGGCCGCTCCATCTGCGGGGAGAATACGTCGAGAATG
>CAMHDB010000147.1 GCA_946183715.1 uncultured Oscillibacter sp. | reverse complement strand
CGGCGTTGGAACACGCGGAACACTGGGACATTGCGCGTCAGGCTGCGGCGATACGGACTGTGCTGGAGGAGTACCCGTCGCGGGACGTTCCGGGGAAGAACGCGCTCTTGAAAAGCGTGATTTCATGTGTTTGGTACACGAAAGCGAAAAAAACAAAACCCGCTGATTTTCACTTGCGGGTTCTGCTGAAATGATTTTTTATCGAAACAATTCTATAAGACGCTGTATCTTTATCGCGGCAGGAGTCGTAAATTTTCCGGGTGTGGATACATACGGCCTCCCGCACGCCGCGCAAGTCCTCGATGGGGCCGGGCAATACTCGTTCTGACATGAAGTCATCCCTCCATAAGAAACTGGACTGAAACGCGTCCCGCGCGTATGGGAACGCCTTTCAGTCCAGTGTATGCGCGCGGCGCGGCGGGGTGACTGCCGGAACTTTTCGCTTTCCCGGTTGAAACGCCGCGACAAAGCTGGTATAATAGGGGCGTATCTGACAGGAAAAGCGGGGGAATCTTTATGCGGATAGTCGTCAAAGTGGGCACTTCCACGCTGACATACCCCACGGGCCGGCTGAATATCCGGCGCGTGGAAACTCTGTGCAGAGTTCTGAGCGACCTCAAGAACGCGGGCAACGAAATCGTACTGGTCTCGTCGGGGGCCATCGGCATGGGTACGGGCAAACTGGGCTTCTCGGAACGCCCGAAGGATATGCCGTCGAAACAGGCCGCCGCCGCCGTGGGGCAGTGCGAGTTAATGTACGTCTACGACAAGCTCTTTGCGGAGTACAACCACACCGCCGCGCAGATTCTCGTCACGGCGGAGGACTTGCGTGACGACAACCGACACCGTAACTTTACGAACACTATCCTGCGCCTGCTGGAACTCGGCGTGCTCCCGGTCATCAACGAAAACGACACGGTCTCCACGGAGGAAATCGCCTTCGGCGACAACGATACTTTGGGCGCGCTGTCGGCGGTGAGCGTCCGCGCCGATTTACTGATTATCCTGACGGACATCGACGGCCTCTACACGGCGGACCCCCGGAAGTACCCCGGCGCCGTGCGGGTGCCGGAGGTGCGCGAACTGACAGACGAAATACTCGCTTCCGCCGGGGGACAGGGCTCCGCGCTGAGTTCGGGCGGCATGGTCACGAAGCTGACCGCCGCGCGGCTGTGTATGGAGGCCGGAATCGACATGCTGATAGTCAACGGCTCCCGTCCGGAGATTCTCTACGAGGCGGCGGAGGGGAAGTCTGTCGGAACCAGATTTACAGGGAGGAACGCGCAATGAGCGGAACGCGTGAAATCATCAAGGCGGCGAAGGCTGCGGCCCCGGTTCTGGCGGCGGCGTCGCCGGAAGTCAAGAACAAGGCGCTGTCGGCGGTGGCGGAGCGTCTGTTGTCGGAACAGGCGGCGATTCTGTCGGCGAACCGAGAGGACATGGAGCGCGCGCGGGATACGCTCGGCGCGGTCATGGCCGACAGGCTCCTGCTGACGCCGGAACGGATAGCGGGCATGTCGGCGGGGATTCGAGACGCAGTAGCCTTACCTGACCCGGTGGGGCGCGTACTCCGGCGCACGGAACGCCCGAACGGGCTGGTTGTCGAGAAAGTCGCGGTGCCGCTGGGCGTCATTGCGATTATCTACGAGAGCCGCCCGAACGTCACGTCCGACGCGGCGGCGCTGGCCCTGAAGGCCGGAAGCGCCGTCGTACTCCGGGGCGGGAAGGAGGCGTTCCGCTCCAACGCCGCGATTGTACGGGCCATCCGGCTGGGGCTGTCGGACGCGGGCCTCCCCCCGGAGCTGGTCGCGTTCGTGGAGGACACGTCACGCGAGAGCGCGAAAGAGCTTATGGAGGCCGAAGGCCTGATTGACCTGTTGATACCGCGCGGCGGCGCTGGGCTGATTCGCGCCTGTATGGAACACGCGAAAGTGCCGTGTATCCAGACGGGTACCGGAATCTGTCACATCTACGTCGACGCGGGCGCAAAGCAGGATATGGCGCTGGACATCGTGGAGAACGCGAAAACAAGCCGTCCGTCGGTCTGCAACGCGGAGGAAGTGCTGTTGGTTCACCGTGACATCGCGGCGGAATTTCTCCCGAAACTCCGCGAACGCCTGACGGACGCCCGCGCCGCGCGCGGACTGACGCCCGTGGAACTCCGTCTCGACGCGCGCGCCGGGGCCGTGATTCCCGGTACGGCGGCGGGCGCGCGGGATTTCGACACCGAGTTTCTGGACTATATCCTCGCCGTCGCGGTCGTAGACGGCGTACAGGACGCCGCAGCGCATATCGCGGCGCACTCGACCGGGCACAGTGAGGCGATTGTCACGGAGGACGCGTCGGCGGCGGAGTATTTCACGCGCGCGGTCGATTCCGCGGCGGTGTACGTCAACGCCTCCACGCGCTTCACCGACGGCGGGGAGTTCGGGCTTGGCTGTGAAATGGGCATTTCCACGCAGAAACTCCACGCGCGCGGCCCGATGGGTCTCGAAGAGCTGACTTCCTATAAATACATCGTGCGCGGGAACGGGCAGACGCGCTAAATCTGCTCCGCAATACAGCGGAATCGCGCCGGAAACCCGGGCAATTTGAACCACGAAACGGAGGATACACAAATGAAAATGGCGGGCTTTATCGGTTGCGGCAACATGGGCGGCATACTCGCCGCCGCCGCTTCCACCAGAATCGGCGAATGGGAAATCATGGGGGCCGACCACCACCCCGAAAAGACAGAACAACTTTGGAAAGAGTACGGCGTAATTCCGGCGACGGCGACGGAAATCGCGGAAAAGTGCGGCCTGATATTCCTCGGCGTCAAGCCGCAGGGCATGAAACAGACGGCGGAAGAAATCCAAAAGGCCCTCGTCGACAGGAGCGAGCCCTTTACGCTGGTGTCAATGGCGGCGGGGATGTCGACGTCGACGGTCTCGGAACTGTTCACGGGCGTCGCGGACGGCTGCTCGGTCATTCGCATTATGCCGAATACGGCGGCGTCCGTCGGGGAGGCGGTCATCCTCTACTGCTCCAACGCCGAGACGGAACCCAATACCGAAAGCGACATGTTGGACATTCTCAGCCCCGCCGGGAATGTGGTCAAAGTAGAGGAATCGCGCATGAACGCGGCCAGCGCCGTGACGGGTTGCGGCCCGGCGTTCGTGTGCATGTTCCTCGAGGCCATGACGGAGGGGGCCGTACAGTGCGGGCTTCCGCGCGCGCAGGCGGAGCAGTTCGTACTCAAAACCGTCATGGGCACCGCGCAGTTGACGCTCAAAACCGGACAGAATCCCGCCCTGTTGCGCGCGGCAGTATGCTCCCCGGCGGGGAGTACAATGGCGGGCGTGTCCGAACTGGAGAAGCACGCCTTCCGCTTTACGGTCATGGAGGCGGTGCGGGCCGCCTTTGAGCGCACGCGCGAACTCGGAAACTAAAGCAAATTGACTTTACGCACGGCGGCAAATCGCTATTACAGACTATCTCCCCCGTTTTCACGGGGGAGACTTTTTCGTGAATCTGACAGGTTACGCCGCGCGGAAAAATATCGGAGTTCGCGTCACTCCCCGAAGGCCTCGGAAACCCGTCGAACCTCCGCCTCCGCGCGCAAAAACGCCCCGGCGATTTGCGGGTCGAAGTGGCTCCCGGAACCCTCCCGGATAATCTGCATGGCCTTCTCGAACGGGAAGCCCGCCTTATATGAACGGTGCGAGACCAGCGCGTCGAACACGTCCGCAACCGCCATAATGCGCGCCGACAGCGGGATATGCTCCCCCGCCAGTCCGCACGGGTACCCGCTTCCGTCCCAGCGCTCGTGGTGGAACTCCGCCAGATTCCGCGCCTCCTTCAGATAGCCGGAATCCGGCGCAATCTCGATAACCCGCGACAGAATATCCTTTCCGGCGATGGTGTGCTCCTTCATCTGCCGGAACTCCTCCTCGTTCAGCCGCCCGGGCTTGTTGAGGATGGTGTCGGAGACGTGGATTTTCCCCACGTCGTGGAGCGGCGCGGCGCTGACGACTTCCGCGACAAATTCATCAGTCAGCGCGTCCTTGTAGACGCCGTCCTTCTGCATTTGCTTCATGATGATTTCCGCGTAGGCCGCCGTCTTGCGCACATGGTCTCCGGTACTCTGGTCGCGGCTCTCCACGAGGTCGGCGAGCGTGATAATCAAGCCTTCCTGCATTTTGGCAATCGCCGCGGCCTTTTTCTGCGCGTCGGCGATATACCGCATGATGTCCCCGGCGGTCTTGAGCACGGCGCGGTACAGGTTCTCGATTTCGTCCCCGGTGTGGATGTTGAGCGCCCGGACGGCCTCGACGTTTTCGGCGCGGGCCTCCTCGCTGTCGTAGGCGAACGACCCGGCGGCCCAGGCAATGGCGTTGATGGGCGCGATTACGTTTTCCTCCGCAAGCCACAGCGTCAACAGCAGAATCACGATGAAGAAGCCAAGGTACAACGACACTTGCCGCGCAGTAAAGCGCAATTCGTTATTGTGGAGCTTTTCCATAGAGACGTCCGCCGCCGCGTAGCAGACGCACTCCCCGGCGTCGTTGTAGACGGGGGCGTAGGCGGTCAGGAGCCAGCCGTAGGAATCGTCGGACACAATCGGCTCGATAGGTTCCCCGGCCAGCAGGGCGGGGATGTACTCCGCGAAAGAGGGGTCGAACGGTATGATGTCTCCGGGTTCGCCGCCGGGCAGGTCGTCGGTGTCGAGGTCGAACACGACGTGACAGCCGTCGGGCAGAATCCGGTAGACGTAGACGTACTGGATATCGGGCGAACTCGCCCGAATGCGGTAGAGGCGCTGTTCAATTTCCCCGTACCCGGGGGCGTCGTCGCCCTCCGACAGGTAGCTGTCCACGGCGTCGGGTTCTATCACCGAAGCGGCGAGTTCCGCCACGCCGACGCCCACCCGGGTATGTTCCTCAATCAGCGCCTGACGGTACAGCAGGAACGTGATGCAGGAGCCTATCACGGCAATGAGCAGGATGGACACCGAAATCAGGAGCGTGATTTTCGCCCGCAGGGACACGCTTTTCGACGTTTCGTCGCGGAAGGGATTCGGGCCGCGCCGGAGCGGGACTTGCAGGACGCTTTCCAGCCGGTACGGCACAA
>CAMHDB010000146.1 GCA_946183715.1 uncultured Oscillibacter sp. | reverse complement strand
CAGTACGGCGGCTCCATGAACGAGAAGAACGCCGCCGAACTCCTCGCCCAGCCCGACATCGACGGCGGGCTGATTGGCGGCGCGGCGCTGGTTCCCGAAAAGTTCCTCGCCATCATCAACGCGGCCAATCAGGAACAGGCGTGACTTTTTCGCTCCGGCCCGCGCGGGCCGCTACCATGAAACCGGAATGAGGGAAAGCCGTCATGAAAGCGCCTAACATTCTGATTATCGCGGACGGTCTGGGCGTGTCCGGCGAACCCGCGGGAAACGCCGTCTGGGCCGCGAATACGCCCGTTCTCGACCGCCTCCGCCGGGAGTACGCCTGTACCACGCTGGCCGCGTCCGGCTCCGACGCCGGACTCCCGCCCGGGCAGTGCGGCAACAGCGAGGCCGGACACCTCCTCATCGGCTCCGGACGCCTCGTCGCGCAGGACTTGACCCGCGTCTCGGAGAGTATCGCCGACGGTTCTTTCTTCCGGAATCCGGCCTACGTGCGGGCTATGGAGAACTGTCAGGTATCCGGCACCGCCCTGCACCTGATTGGACTGCTCTCCGACGGGGGCGTGTACTCCCACACGGAACACCTGTTCGCGCTGCTGCGCATGGCCCGCGACTACGGCATCAAACGCGTCTGGGTACACGCCTTTCTCGACGGGCGCACCGCGCCGCCGACCTCCGGGGCCGACTTCCTCCGCCGCGCCGAGGCCGTCTGCAGGGAACTTGACACGGGCACTATCGCGACCGTCATGGGCCGGCGGTTCGGCATGGACAGACAGGAACGCTGGGACCTTATCGAAGAGGCCTACGACGCCCTCGTCTACGGGGAGGGTACCGACATTAACCCTGTCCCCGCCGACGCCGTCGAGCGCTTCTACCGCGCCGGGATTACCGACGAGTTCATAGAGCCGATTATCTGCGACGCCTCCGGGACAGTCTCCGACCACGACAGCGTGATTTTCTTCAATTGCGGCGGGAGCCGTCTAAAGGAACTCGCGCAGGCGCTGACTTCCCCCGATTTCAACGCCTTCACCCGGCAGGTTTTCCCGCTGGTGTGCGTGAGTACGGGGGAGTGCGGCGTGCCCGAAATCGAGGCGGCCTTCCCGCGCCCGGAATTGCGCAACACGCTGGGCGAATACCTCAGCGGGCTGGGCCTGACGCAACTCCGCATGGGCGAGGAGGAGCGCATCGAGCGCGTGACGACGCTCTTCGACGGCGGGCGCGAGACGCCGTTCCCGGGAGAAGAATGCTTTTCGGTGCCGTCGCTCTACGGCCCGGACGCCGCCGTACACCCCGAGAAGAGCGCCGAAGACCTCTCCGCCGAGGCCGTCGCGCGCATGGAGGCCGGAACCTACGACATGATTGTGCTGACCCTCTCCGACTGCGACAAGGCCGGGCATACGGGCGACTTTAAAACGACCGTGCGCGCCGTGGAGACGGTCGACGAGTGTATTGGGCGCGTCGTCGACGCCGCGCTGAAACTGGGCGGTATCGCCATGGTGACGGGCAGTCACGGCAACGCGGAGGAGATGTTACAGGACAACGGCTCCCCGAAACCGTCGGGCACGACGAACCCGGTACCGTTCCTGCTATGCGGCGCGGGCACGCGTCTGCGCGAAGGGCGGCTGTCGGATATCGCCCCGACTGTGCTGGACGTGATGGGCCTTGCCTGTCCGGAGGAGATGGACGGCAAAACGCTCATTGTGGAATAAACGCGAACCGGACATGAAATTCATGTCCGGTCTTATTATGCTCTCCGCTGCTCCGCGCCGTGCGGGGAGGCGGGAAATTTTATGTTTTTGCCAGCAGAATCACGCTCTCGACGTGCCTTGTACGCGGGAACATATCGACGGCGGCGGCGCGGCGGACGCGGTAGCCGCAGTCGGCGAGGCGGCGCACGTCGCGGCCGAGCGTGCCGGGGTCGCAGGAGACGTAGACCACGCGCGCGGGGGACATCGCCGCGACAGCCGCGATACCCTCGGGCGTAAGGCCCTTGCGGGGCGGGTCGAATACCACGACTTCCGGGCGCAGGTTGATGCGTGCGGCGAGTTCGGAGGCGTCGGCGCGGACAAATTCGGCGTTGCCGATACCGTTCCGGGCGGCGTTTTCGGCGGCGTCGCGGACGGCGCGTTCGACGATTTCCGCGCCCAGTACGCGCCCCGCCGAAAGCGCCATACTCAGCGTAATGGTGCCGATTCCACAGTACAAGTCCAGCACGGTTTCCGTACCAGTCAAGGCGGCGTTTTCGACGGCGAGGGCGTACAGTTTTTCAGTCTGCGCGGGGTTGACTTGGTAGAAGGACGGCAACGACAGCTTGAACGACAGTTCCCGGAGGCCGCCGGGGGCCGGGACTTGGAGCGTGTCATAGAGAAAGTCTTGTCCCCAGAGGACGCGGTAGCGCGGGCCGAGAATCACGTTATCCCGACGGGTATTCGTATTGACGACGACGCCGATAGTCCCGGGAACCCGTTCGAGTACGATACCGACGAGTTCGGGTTCTTTGGGGAGGCTCTTCCCGTTCGCGACGATACAGCACAGGGATTCCCCGCGGCGGTTGACCCGGACGTAGACGTGACGTACAAGGCCCTTTCCGGAGCGCTCGCCGTAGCCGGGGACGCGGTAGCGCGACATCCACGCGCGCACGGCGTCGGCGGTACGATTGGCGGCGGGGGGCTGGAGGAGGCAGTCGCGCACGTCCACGACCTCGTGACTGCCCGCGCGGTAGAATCCGACTACGCCGCCGGCGCTGACCGGGTACTGGCTCTTATTGCGGTACCGTCCCGGGGCTTCCGCGCCCAAGACGGGTTCGACTTCGATTTCCGCGCCGCCCAGACGCGTGAGGGCGTCCTGTACGCGTCGGCGCTTGGCCGACAGTTCCTCCTCGTAGGAGACGTGGCGGAAGTCACAGCCGCCACAGCGCCCGAAATAAGGACAGTCAGGGACGCGCCGGGATGGCGACGGCGTGACGATGCGGCATAATTCGCCTTGGGCTGCGTTCTGGCGCGTCCGTGTGACGCGGTATTCGACGGTCTCGCCGCGCACGGCCCCCGGCACGAATACCACCGCGCCTCCCGGCGGTCTGATAATCCCGGCCCCGTCGCTGTTGTAGGCCTCCACGAATCCCGTATTCATACCTTGGATTCGTCGTCGGGGTTGCGGTTCATGTTCATGCGGAGCAGGAGACGGCGTTCCAATTCGCGCTGTTGGGACTTGCCGTCGCTGCCGCGCTCTTCGGTACGCACTTCGTCGCGCCGATTCATCATCGTACTACGTATGATGGCGATATTGGCAAGCATTTCCAATTCCTCATCGTGCGCGCGCCGCGCGGCGTCGGCTAAAAACTCCTGTTCGTATTCCTGCGGTTTCTTGTCGACCGGCTTTTTGCTTTCCGGTTTCCTGTCCTCCGGCTTCTTGTCGACCGACTTTTTGTCCTCCGGCTTCTTCTCCTCCGGTTTTCTGTGGGCCAGCCTCCTGTGGGCCAGTCTCCTGATACCCGGCTTCTTCTCCTCCGGCGTTATCCCCTCCGGCTTCTTGTCATCGTCCATATCGCGACGCGCGTCTCTGAAAGTCAGAGGCGGCAACCTCCTTTCGGGAAATATGCGCACAGTTTAGCACAGAGGCCGCGAAAGCGCAAGACCTAAAAAGTGCGTCCCAGCACAAAAACCGGGGCGCGGGAATCACGGATTGTTCGCGGGTTGTGCGGGGGCCTGTAGGGCGAGGACGAGGAACCCGGCGAGGGCGGCGGCGCTCCCGAGGAGCAACAGCGGCGTGGAGATGTAGTCGCTCTTGTCGGCGAGCACGCACAGGGCGAGCGTGACGGAACCCCCGGCGGCGATAGCGAACTGCCGCAAGTCGCCGCTGTCGAATGTGAAGGCGGAGAAGGAGTAGAAACCGAGTACGTGGAAGAGTAACGCCACAAGGGCGGGGGCGTAGTCTTGCAGTACGGGGTTGACGGAGTCGATACGGTACACGGTCACGAGGCGGAAGGCGAGGGATACGGCGGGAATCATGACGATTGCGCGCCCGTGCAAAGTCCCGCGCAGGCAGGCCAGCGCACACTCGAACACGGCCCACGCCGAGAGGAGCGTCAGCGCCCCGGAGGCGAGCTGTATGCCCGTACTCATGCCGACGGTCTCCCCGCCAATCAGCCCGGCGTACTCGTAGGGGTCTTGGGAGGCGCCGAGGGCCTCTAAGATATCCGCCGCGCCGGAGAGGCACAGCAGAACCGCGCCCGCCACGGGCAGAATAGAAAGTAAGCGGCTTTGTGTGCGGAAGGGGAAGCGGGGGTTGCCGTTGCCGGACAGCCGCCACGACTGCGCGGTGAGCGCGAGCAGTACGACGGCCAGCAGGGCCAGCAGGGCGGGGAAGGACTGGTTTCCGGGTATCGGTAGCCCGGTATCTTCCTCGAATCCGGCGCGGAGGTTCCATATTCGGAGCGCCAGCGCCGCGACGCCTCCGACCGCCGCCGTCAGCGGAATCATTTGTATTTTATCCATCGCATTCGACCTCGTTCAAGATTGTACTGTGAAATCCGGGGGAACATGATTATCCTATCACACTCCGGGGCGTTTGTCCATGGGTTTTCGGGGCTTTTTTGCCAGAAATGCCCAGAGCCGCGCCGCGTCTGCTGGATTTTCCACAAAACGGGAGAAATTTGAGGTTGCATTTCCTGTGAAAGTCTGCTATACTGCTACGTACAATCCGCACGTCACGTGTTAGAAAGGAAGGCGAATCGTATTGGAGGAGACAGGCATCGTCCCGAACCGCCACGGCAGGCGCCAGCGGCGTGAGCGGTTCGGAGAATTTGGACGCCGCGTCCGGCGGCGGCGGAAAACCCGCATGGTGATTGCGCTGTACATTCTGCTCTTTTTCACGCTGTCAATGGTGGGCGTCGTGCGTTCGGTGTCCTCGGAGGCCGCTTCGCGGTCGTTCGACGAGGAGGAGCGCTACTCCGCCGTGGAGGAGAATGGAATCCTGTCAGAGCCGGAGTTCCCGGCCCTCAGCGCCGTGACCCCGGTACTCAATACTACCGCCTTCGTCTTTCAGGACATCGCCCCCCTGCGCTTCCTCGACAGCGATTTCGTCTGGGAAGGGGACAGGCTGAAGTACACCGGGGAGGAGTACGACGTGCGTTTCGGCGTTGACATCTCCGCCTACCA
>CAMHDB010000145.1 GCA_946183715.1 uncultured Oscillibacter sp. | reverse complement strand
CGCGCTCGGCGTAGAACTCCTGCTCGCCGGCGGTGAACACGAACTCGTTGCCGCACTCCTTGCAAACCAGCACCTTATCCTCGTACATGTTGTTACCCTCTCCTGTGATGAAATATTTGCGTTCAGCGTTCGCTGAAGTCGCCGGAATGGATTTGCCGCGCAACCTTGCGCCGGATGCGCTGCACAGCGTTGTCCACGGACTTCGGGTTTCTGCCGACGGCGCCGGCGATTTCCCTGCATGAAAGGCCGTCCAGATAGTACCCTAAAATCACTGCTTCAAATTCGGACAACTGTTTCCGGACACCGGATAAGAGGGCCGCCGTATGCTCACGGTCAATCAGGAACTCTTCGGGGTTCCGCTGGAGCATAGGCGCGAACACGGCGTTGGAATCGCTGTCAAAACCGGGAGAATTAAGGGAAACGGACTGGGTAGACGCTCTTCGTTTGTCGCGGGCGGAGTCGCGGAGTAAGGAAGAGAGGCGGCGGCGGACGCAGAGTTCGGCGAACGTGCGGAACGCGGCCTCTTTGCGGGGGTCGTACTCTCGAATTGCTTTGAGCAGGCCGAGCATGCCTTCCTGAATCAAGTCCTCGCTGTCGAACCCGGCCAGAAAGAACGGGCGCGCACAGCTCCGGACAAGGCGGTAGTGGCGGCGGACGAGGGTTTCTTCGGCGTCGGGGTCGCCGGAGGCGGCGCGGCGGCAGAGTTCCTCGTCGGGGGGGGGCCGGACACCCTCGGGGGCGTGTCCGTAGACGGACTCCGTACACAAATCAAACATGGGCCTATTATAACCGTCCTCTGTGGAAAATGTCAAGCGGTTTCTCCTGTCAGGTACAAATTTTTCTTGAAAAATTCGGCAGTTTTTAGGCGTTCAGGCCAAATATTTACTTATTTTAGTTCATTTTTTTACTTTTACGCCGACGCCGGGAGGCATTGCGGCCTTTCCCCGTTTCCGGGGCGTCACCGCGCCGCGTCAGCGGGAGAGACGCCCCTATTGCGCGGCGGGCGGGGCGGTCGGGCCGCCCGGGATGGGCCTGTTGAGGTGCCTGTAGGCCGCCTCGGTCACGCAACGCCCGCGCGGGGTACGCGTCAGAAAGCCCAACTGCATTAAATACGGCTCGTACACGTCCTCCAATGTGACAGCCTCCTCCGCAATCGTGGCGGCGAGGGTTTCCAGCCCGACAGGCCCGCCGCGATAGTGGTCGATAATCGCCCCCAGCATGCGGCGGTCTACCGGGTCGAGGCCCAAATAGTCGATTTCCAGCGCGCAGAGGGCCATGTCGGCGACTTCGCGCGTAATCACGCCGTCTGCGCGGACTTGCGCGTAGTCCCGGACGCGCCGCAACATCCTGTTGGCGATACGCGGCGTTCCGCGGCTCCGGCGCGCAATCTCGAACGCGCCTTCCGGGACTGTCTCGACCTGTAAGATTTTCGCGCTCCGCGTGACGATTCGCGACAGTTCCTCCGCGCTGTAGAGTTCCAGCCGCAACGTCACGCCGAAACGGTCACGGAGTGGCGCGGAAAGCTGTCCGGCGCGGGTCGTGGCCCCGATGAGCGTAAAGTGCGGCAAATCCAGCCGGATAGAGTTGGCGCTTGGCCCCCGCCCTACGATGATGTCCAGCGCGTAGTCCTCCATGGCCGGGTATAGAATCTCCTCTACGCTCCGGTCAAGGCGGTGGATTTCGTCGACAAAGAGGATGTCGCCCTCGTTGAGATTCGTCAGAAGCGCGGCGAGGTCGCCGGGCTTTTCGATGGCCGGGCCGGACGTTATCCGGATATTGACGCCCATTTCCTGCGCGATAATCCCCGCAAGGGTCGTCTTGCCCAGTCCGGGCGGGCCGTGTAACAGGACATGGTCCAGCGATTCCCCGCGCTTCTTCGCCGCCTCGATGAAAATCTGTAGCTGTTCCTTCGCCTTCTCCTGCCCGATGTACTCCCGGAGTGTCTTCGGGCGTAGCGTGCCCTCCTGCGCGTCCTCCTGTAGGAACGTCTGCGCGACGAGAGGCTCTTCGTAAATGTCGTTTCCGAAATCAATACTCATGTTTTCACGTCATTTCGCCATTTTTTTCAGGCTCTGGCGTATGATTTCCTCCAAGGGAAGGGAAGTCACGTCAAGGCCCTTCATCGCCGCGCGGATTTCCTGAGCGGAGTACCCGAGGGCGGTCAGGGCCTGCGCGGCCTCCGTGGACTTGTCGACAACCGGCGGCAGTACGTCGCCCGACGCCCCCGCGCCCCCCGGCGCTTCTCCCGAAAGCCTGTCCTTGAGTTCGAGTATCATACGCCGCGCAATCTTTTTGCCGATTCCCGGCGCGGAAGTCAGCGCGCGCTCGTCCTCCGTGATAATCGCAAGCGTCAGCGCGTCGGGCGTCAGCGTCGACAACAGCCCCAGCGCCGCCTTCGGCCCCACCCCCGAGACGCCTATCAGCATTCGGAACGCGTTCAACTCGCTTTGCGTGGCGAACCCGTAGAGGTCGAAAATCGCGTCGCCGACGTGCAGAAAAGTGTAGAGTTTGGAACGCTGTCCGCGTTTGAGGGCCGAGAGCGTGTGCGACGTGGTACGGCACCCGTAGCCCACGCCCCCGCAGTCCACGACCGCCATACCGGGGAGGAGTTCCGTAATTGTGCCGTCAAGGTAGTAAAACATGCGTGTCCCCCATTCGATGGTTTTCCGGTGTCGGTCAGGAACGTTTCCCGGGACTGTCAACGAGGAAAGTTTTCCGAGCCTGTCGGTCAAATCGTTTTCCCGTGCTGTCGGCTAGGATAGTTCCCGGGCCTGTCGGTCAAATCGTTTTCCCGTGCTGTCGGCTAGGATAGTTCCCGGGACTGTCGGATAGGACGTTTTCCCGGGACTGTCGGTCAAATGGTTTTCCCGGGCCTGTCGGGGCGGGGCAGTCGCGACGTGGCGCTCCGCGCGTGGCACAGCGCAATACTTAACGCGTCGGCGGCGTCGTCGGGCTTCGGGAGCGCGGACAATTTGAGAATGCGCCGCGTCATGTCCATGACCTGCCGCTTGTCGGCCTTGCCGTAGCCCGTGACGGCAATCTTGACCTGCGAGGGCGTGTACTCGAACAGCGGGACGCCGTAGCGCTCCGCCGCGCAGAGTATCACGCCGCGCCCGTGCGCCACGGCGATTCCCGTCGTGTGGTTCGTGTTGAAGAACAGTTCCTCTATGGCCACGACATCCGGTTTGAGCGTGTCTAGAAGCTGCTGCATGTCGCGGTCGATTTGCAACAGGCGCTTCGACAACGCCACCCCCGCCGGGGTCGTAATCGCCCCGTAGGTACGCATACGCGCCTGTCCGCGCGCGGCCTCTATCAGCCCAAAGCCCACGATTGCGTATCCGGGGTCGATTCCCAATATTTTCAGATTTTGCCGCTCCCTTTCTGAATCGCAATGACGCCCGTCCGCACAACTTCGAGAATCGAAAACGGACGCATGAGCGATTCAAAGGTATCGACTTTCTCCTTTGTCGCGGAAAGTTCGAGCGTCATGGAAGTCGGGGTAATGTCGTCTACTTTCGCGCCGCAAATGTTGCAAATCGTCATGATATCCTGACGCGTCTTGTTGTTGGCGTTGACTTTTATCAGAATCAGTTCGCGCCCGATGAGACTGTGTTCGTTGAGCGTGCGGACTTTGATAACCTCTATCAACTTATTCAACTGCTTTTCGACCTGTTCCACGACGCTGTTGCCGCTGTCGACAATAATCGTAATGCGGGAGACCGTCGGGTCGTCGGTGACGCCGACGGCGAGGGATTCGATATTGAACGCGCGCCGGGAGAACAGTCCGGTAATACGGTTGAGCACGCCCGCGCGGTTTTCGACTAATACGGAAATCGTCTGTTTCATCCTATCCGCCCCCTTAGTCGGTGGTCTTTACGTCCGGGTCGACTTCGCACAGCAACAGGCACGGCCCCGGCGTTTGCAGGAACTCGTCGAGCGTGCCGGACAGCCGCCCCTCGTCGGACAGCGTCAGCGTCGGAATGCCGTAGGCGGCGGCAATCGCGGCGAAATCCGGGGAGCCGTCCAGCGACACCCCGAACGGCCCGTGATACGGTTCCTGCGTCTGTATCTGGTGGACAAGCCCGAGGGTACGGTTGCGGAACAGTACGATTTTGATATCGTGTCCGGCACAGCGCACGGCGGCGAGTTCGTTCATCTCCATCTGGAAAGAGCCGTCGCCGCATACGACGATTGTCTGACGGTCGGGCAACGCCGTCTTGACGCCCACGGCGGCGGGCAACGAGTAGCCCATCGTCCCCAAGCCGCCTGTCGTCAGGAAGCGCCCGTTCTTCTGCGGGAGGTACTTGCACGCGAAAATCTGATTTTGGCCCACGTCCACGCACACAACCGCGTCGTCGTCGAGTTTGCGCCCGAGTTCGCGGAGAACCGTCCCCGGGAATACGGAGCCGTCCCGGCGCGGGAAAACGCGCGTTACTTCCTCGTGCCGGAGTTCGCGCAACATCGACTTCCACTCCGTGGCGTCGGGTACGGAAAGCTCCTGCGCAAGTAACTGGTTGAGAATCACCTTGATATTGCCCACGAGGGGGACAGCCGCCTGCATATTCTTCCCGATTTCGGCGGGGTCAACGTCAATGTGTACAATCGACATGCGCCGCTGGATTTCGTCGGGGGAAAGTATCGTCCTGTCCGCGGCCCGACAGCCCACCATGATGAGCAAGTCCGACTTGACCAGCGCCTTGTTCGCGCAACGGTTGCCGTGCGCCCCAATCATGCCCATATTCAACGGGTGGTCGGACGGCATGAGTGATATTCCCATCATAGTTTTCACCATCGGGATGTCGTAGCGCTCTATGAGGGTTCGCAATTCCTCCCGGGCGTCGGCGAGCCACACGCCCCCGCCCGCGCAAATCAACGGCTGTTTCGCCTCCGCAATCGCCTTCACGACGCGCTTTATCTGCAAGTCGTTCCCCTTCACGGACGGGCGGTAGCCGCGAATATGCACCTCTTCCGGGTACTCGAATGCTTTCAACTCCTGTTCCTGTACGTCAATCGGGATGTCAATCAGCACGGGCCCGGGGCGGCCCGTCGAGGCGATGTGAAACGATTCCTTGACAATGCGCGGGATGTCGTTGGCGTCCCTGACTAAGTAGCTGTGCTTCGTAAACGGCGCGGCGGCCCCGGTGATGTCGATTTCCTGAAAGATATCGCGCCCGAGGAGGTTACTGGG
>CAMHDB010000144.1 GCA_946183715.1 uncultured Oscillibacter sp. | reverse complement strand
ACTGGCGTACCGCCGCCGTCGCGCTCGCCCCGCGCGAACTCCTCATTCTGCTGTCGGTTATGGCTTGTGTGTTCGTGCTCTCGTGGTTCGTGGAGGCCCTGCAGCCCCTGACCGCCCCCGGGTTGTTCGGACTGTCCGCGCGCGGAATCGGGGTGTTCCTGCTGGGACTGGCCGGGAATCTGCTCTTTCCCGTGTTATTTCATCTGGGCTGGCGTCTGTGAAGCCGTATACCCGCATTTTTCCCAAATTCCTCTTGCAACGGCGGGGAACATCTTCTATAATGTCGTTTGTGCAATTCCCGGCGCGGCATCGTTTCCGCGCCGGATTTTTCGGGAGGAACGCACCCATGAAAAAGAACGAATCCGGGAACTGTCATAAGGGACACCGTGAAAATGTGCGTCGTCGTTTCCTGACAGGCGGCTTGGAAGTGTTCGCCTCTCACGAGATTCTCGAACTCCTGCTCTTCTACTCGATTCCCCAAAAGGATACGAACCCTCTCGCGCACAAGCTCATAGACAAATACGGCACTCTGTTCAACGTTCTGTCCGCGCCTGTGGAGGAGTTGCAGTCCGTCGACGGCGTGGGCGAACGGACGGCGGTCTTGCTTTCGCTGGTGTTCCAGATAAGCCGCTGGATTCGGCTGGAAGCAATGAAGGAAGCAGGCGTTAATTTTCTTTCCACGCAAGCCGCCGGGCGGTATTGCCGGGAGCTGTTTTGCGGACAGAAAGCCGAGGAAGTCTGGGAACTGTGCCTGAATCAACGGGGAAATCTGATAGGGCAGTACAGCATGACGAACGGCAGTATTGTCTCTGTGTCGATGGACCTCCGCACCCTGATTTCCAACGCGATACTCAGCCACGCCGAGTCGGTTCTGCTGGCGCACAATCACCCGGGCGGCGACGCGGACCCCTCCGAGGAGGATTGCGCCGCGACGCGCTATATCCGGGAGGCGCTGTCGAAAGTGGACATCCCGCTTCGAGACCATATCATCGTCGGCGAAAACGACGTGGTTTCCATGCGGGAAGCCGGATTTCTGGACTAGAACGAAAGGGACTTTTATGGAAACGGAGAAACTTTACTACGCGGACGCGTTTATGACGGAGTTCAACGCGCAGGTGCTCAGTTGCGAGGCCAATAAAGGGAAATACCTTGTCACGCTTGACCGCACGGCGTTCTATCCGGAGGGCGGCGGACAGCCCGCCGATTCCGGTACCCTCGGCGGCGCGTCGGTCGTCGACGTACACGAGCGCGGCGGCGTGATTGTCCACACTTGCGACGCCCCGCTGGAAGTCGGCGCGGCGGTCTCCGGGCAAATCGACTGGCCCCGGCGTTTCGACCATATGCAGCAGCATTCCGGGGAGCACATCATTTCCGGCATTCTCTGCGAAATGTTCGACTGCGACAACGTCGGCTTTCACCTCGGCGCCGACGCCGTGACCATCGACTACAACGCCGTGATTCCGTGGGAGGGGCTTTTGGAGGCCGAAGCCCGCGCCAACGCGGTTATCTGGGCCGACAAAGAGGCGGAGATTACCTTCCCCGCCCCGGACGAGCTGGAACAGATGACGTACCGGAGCAAAAAGGCGCTGACGGGCGCCGTGCGGATTGTGACGTTCCCGGAGGCCGACCGTTGCGCGTGTTGCGGGACGCACGTCCGGCGCGCCGGACAGGTCGGGCTTGTGAAGGTGATTTCGTGTCAGAAGTTCCGGGAGGGCGTCCGGATTGAGATACTTTGCGGGAAACGCGCCGTCGACTACCTCTCCGCCGTGTTCGAGCAGGACAGGGCCGTCGGACAGCGGCTGTCCGTGAAGCCGACGGAGACGCTTTCTGCTGTGGAGCGGCTGGAAGCCGAACTCGCGGCAGTCAAAGAGGAACTCGCCGCGCGCGAACAGGAAGCCTACGACGCCCTCGCGCGGGAGCGCGCCGGGGCCGGAAACGTCCTGTTATTCCGCGCGCCCACGCGCCCGGACAGCGCGCGGCATCTGGCCGACACCGTCGCCAAACAGTGCGGGGGCCTCGCGGCGGTATTCGCGGGGCGGGACGGCGCGGGGTACGTTTACGCGCTTGTCCGCGCGGACGGCGCGGCCTTCTCCGTCAAGGACATGAACGCGGCCCTACACGGGCGCGGCGGCGGGCGCGGCGGATTCGCGCAGGGCAGCGTACAGGCCCCCCGCGCCGAAATCGAGGCCTTTTTCCGGGAACATCCCGGTTTGACTTGATTTTAAGCCTCCCCCGCTATGCGGGGGAGGCTCAATTTTTACGACAAACGGAGAATTTCCTTTTTCAGGCGCGAGATAATGCGCTTTTCCAGCCGGGAAATGTACGACTGCGAAATGCCCAGCACGTCGGCGACTTCCTTCTGTGTGCGCTCCCGCCCGCCGCCGAGGCCGAACCGGAGCGTAATAATCTGCCGTTCGCGCGGCGGCAACAGGCTGATTGCGTGGAACAGCAGTTCCCTGTCCACGTCCTCCTCGATGGGCCTCATGACGATATCGGCCTCCGTGCCGAGTACGTCCGAGAGTAACAGCTCGTTTCCGTCCCAGTCGGTATTCAACGGCTCGTCGAACGAGATTTCGCCCTTGCGGCCCGCGTTCTTGCGCAAGTACATAAGGATTTCGTTTTCGATACAGCGCGAGGCGTAGGTCGCCAGTTTGATATTCTTTTCGGCGCGGTAAGTCCCGACAGCCTTGATAAGCCCGATAGTACCGATGGAAATCAAATCCTCGATGTTGATTCCGGTATTCTCGAAGCGCCGCGCGATGTACACGACAAGCCGGAGATTGTGTTCGATAAGTTCCTGCCGCGCCGGCTCTTCCGTGGCGTGTTCCAGTAATTCCGCTTCTCTCTCCCGGCTCAGCGGCATGGGCAGAGTATCACTGCCGCCGATATAGTAAATGTCGGCGTCCGTCCGCGCGAGCAGACACCGCGCCGCGTTCCGTATTGCCCGAAACATCCCCATGACGTAACTCCTTTTCGATGATTTCCCCGCCCCAGAGGGCCGCGTAGCCCTGCCCCAAGTCCGTCGGCGAGAGGGCCAGGCGCAAGCCCGGATACCGTGTCGCGCCGAGTTCTACCCAGTCGCTTTCGACGCTCAGGAGTAACCCGGAGCGCACGCCGACCGCGTGGTAGGGCAACAGCCGGGGCCGCAGGGACGGGGAGTGCTTCATACACGGCCCCAGCAAATCCGGCGGATTCCGCAGGGCGTCGCGCGTCATGGACGCCGCCAGCGTCGGCGGGAAGAGTCGTTCCGGCACCTCCGGCGAGAGTACGAGCACGGGCTGGCCGCCGTCCGAAAGCGTATTGCCGCTGTCTTGCAGGGCGGTCAACTCGGCGACGCGCCCGCCGACGCATACGCGCACCGGGAACAGCCTCCCGGCGGCATGGTGCCGCGCGGCGGTCCGGAAGAATACCGCGAGCAACAGCCACGCGCAGAGCGCCGCGCACAGGAATGTTACGGCGTCGGTGTCGGCGGCGCTCAGGGCCATGACGCCCCCGGCGAGCGCGCACGAGACCGCGAAAAAGAGGAGTGTCAGCCGCGCGAGGTGCTCTTCCTGTCCGAAGGCGACGAGGCACAGCCCCACACCGACGGCGCATTTGACGGGGGCCGCCGTCAGGAACGCCCAGCCGGGGAGCCACGCCGCCGCCGCGTACAGGCCGCCCATGCAGGCCGCCGCCGCGCAGTGTCCAAGGCGCGGAGACGTGCCCGACAGCCGCGCCGTGATGAGCAGTAACAGGAAGTCCGTAGCCGCGTTGAGGACAAAGACACTGTCTATGTAAACAACCGTCGCAATCGCCCCCGTTCGCCTCTATTATAGCCCCGGGCGCGCGGGAAAGCAGTCGGAAAAGGGCGTCGGCGGCGAGTTTGTACGGCGTAAAAAATGGTCTGCCCTCTCAGGCAGACCGGGATTTACCATATTCGCCGTTTCACTGAATTGCTTTCCACCAGTTTCCAACTTTTCTGGGCAGGTCTCCGATGAAAAGTTCAAAAACTCAGTCAAGTATATAGAAATTTGCAACACTTTGAGGGACTAAAACTGCGGTTGTATTTTTGAGGGTTTAGGGGGTGCCTCCCAAAATGGCAAAAAATCCGCCCCAAACTCACTTTTGCCCGAACCATGCGCTTTTTGAGCGGACTATGTGCGCTCAAAAACTTGGAAACTGGTGTGAATTGCTTTCGATACGCGCGCCCAGATGGAGTGAACAGATTGTGTCAGCGCGTCCCAATTCCGGTCAAGGCAGGCCATGAAAGGCTTTTCCACCCAGCGGATACGGATTTGGTCAATCAGAAGACAGCACAGAAAAACAATGCTTACTTTCAGGAGCGCGTGGACTGGGAGAAACGGCGAATACAGGAAATTGACATTCGGAGAAATTTTATCCCAAAGGATGCTGCCCATCGGCGGATTAAAATGCAAAAGGAAAATACCTATGACGGATTTTGCAATCCGGTTAATCGTTCTGTTGAAATATGGCGGCGCACTCAAAACCGCAAGAAAAAAGCTGGTTGTCATGCACACGTTCAGAATATTGGTCGCTGTGGCGAAAAATGTGGCGTTCGTAACAAGCCTGTCCACTTGCAACAGATAACCGCCCACACCGAGAAGAATCACTGAGGCGACAGTCAGGAACAGCAGACAGACGGACACTTTCCCCCAACTGCGGATTTTTTCAACATGGATTCCGTAGAGGCGAATATAAGCGCCTATCATGTAAACAACAAAGAAATGGTCAATACTGAAGTCTGTCCCCATGTAATTTGTCGCCTTGAAGGTATAGGCGAAACTCCACAGGAAAAGCGAAACCAGTAACAGCCGCCGATAAGTTTCTCGGCTGATAGACCGCAAATACGCATTCAAAAACGGGATGAAGCAGGAGAATATCACGTAGCAGCAGACGTACCAATTATATCCAAACCAGAAGGGAAAAGCGGCCCTTACCACTTCCTTCACGGAGAGGGGAAGAATACGAAACCCGTATACGACAGCCGCTATACTCCACGCGTAGAGACACTGCTCCGCAATTAAGTTTACAATTTTCTTATAGTTCACGCCGGAGGAAATCATAAAGTACCCGGAGATGAGCAGAAAGACATTGTTCGCCGAGGGGCCCGAAATCCGAATAAGTTGCAAAAACATGATGTTTTGGCAATAATTAGCCGCATTTACCCCCCCCCCGAATTGCATATGCAGCAT
>CAMHDB010000143.1 GCA_946183715.1 uncultured Oscillibacter sp. | reverse complement strand
CTTGTCAGCGAGCTTTACCACCCCGGATACGTGGCGAAACATATGGAAATCGGCGCGGTCGTGGGCGCGGCCCCGGCTGGGAATGTCGTCAGGGAGCGCCCCGCGCCGGGGGATGTCGTGATACTCCTCGGCGGGCGTACCGGGCGCGACGGAATCGGCGGCGCGACGGGTTCGTCGAAGAGCCACAATCAAAAGTCGCTGTCGACGATGGCGAGCGAAGTACAGAAGGGCAACGCCCCCGAAGAGCGTAAATTACAACGCCTGTTCCGCGACGCGGCGGTGACGCGCCTTGTCAAGCGCTGTAACGATTTCGGGGCGGGCGGCGTGAGCGTGGCAATCGGGGAACTCGCCGACGGGCTGGAAATCAATCTGGACGCGGTTCGGAAGAAGTACGAAGGCCTCGACGGAACGGAGCTTGCGATTTCGGAATCGCAGGAACGAATGGCGGTGGTCGTCGCGCCGGAGAACGTGGACGCGCTGACGGCGGCGGCGGAACGCGAGAATTTAGAGGCGTACCCGGTGGCGGAGGTGACGGACGCGCCGCGCATGGTCATGAAGTGGCAGGGCGCGACAATCGTCAACCTGTCGCGGGCGTTCCTGAATACGAACGGCGCGGAGAAGCATATTACTGTAGAGGTAGCGGAGCGCCGGACGGCCCCGGAGGCGTTCCCGGACACCTTGCGCGGCATGGCGTCGGACTTGCGCACGGCGTCGCGGCGCGGACTGGCCGAACGCTTTGATTCTACGGTCGGCGCGGGTTCGGTACTCATGCCGTTCGGGGGCGTGGCGCAGAAAACCCCGACGCAGGTCATGGCGGCGCTGTTGCCCGTACTCCCCGGGCAGGAGACAGAAGACTGTAGCGTGATGTCATGGGGATTCGACCCGGAGGCGATGTCGGCGGACCCGTTCGAGGGGGCGCGGCGGAGCGTGACAGTCTCGCTCGCGAAGCTGTGCGCGGCGGGTTGCGACTACCGCGACGCGTATCTGACATTCCAAGAGTATTTCGAGAAACTCCGGCAGGAGCCGACGCGCTGGGGCGTACCGTTCGCGGCACTGCTGGGCGCGCTGGACGCGCAGTTGGGCTTTGGCGTGGCGGCGATTGGCGGAAAGGATTCCATGTCGGGTTCGTTCCTTGACATGGACGTGCCGCCGACGTTAGTCTCGTTCGCGATTGCCCCGGCGAAGGCCGCTGACATTCTGTCGCCGGAGTTCAAGCGCGCCGGGAAGAAGTACGGAAACCCGGTGTACCTGTTCGGAGGCTCGTCGGACTATACCGAGCTGAAAACGGAGTGGGACAAGTTCCACGCGCTCTGTCAGGCCGGGAAAGTCAAGGCGGCGTGGGCGGTGGAGTACGGCGTAGCCGAAGCCGTCATGAAAATGTCGTTCGGCAATCACGTCGGATTCCGCGCCGAAACCGAGGCCGATATTCCGTGGTACGCTCCCTGTCCGGGCGCGATTGTCGCGGAGTTGTCGGAGGAAGTCGGGGAGGCCGTACAAATCGGCGTCACGACGCTGGAGCCCGTCGTAAGCATCGGCGACGACCGCGCGGCGGTCAGAGAACTGATTGCGTTAAACGAAGGCGTCTTAGAAGACGTGTACCCGAACCGCGCGGAGACCGAGGAAACGTGGGCGCCCGTCCTGACCGACACCGGGCCGCGCGAGAAGGTCGCGCCCAAAGTCGGCGTTGCGACGCCGCGCGTACTGATTCCGGTATTCCCGGGCACCAATTGCGAGTACGACAGCGCGCGCGCCGCGATACGCGCCGGACTGGACGCCGAAATTTTCGTGATTAACAACCAGTCGGCGGAGGGCGTGGAGGAATCCGCGAAGCGTTTCGCCGGGAGGGTCGCGGACAGCCAGATTATTTTCATCCCGGGCGGCTTTTCTGGCGGCGACGAGCCGGACGGCTCCGGGAAGTTCATTACGGCGTTTTTCCGGAATCCGGGCGTGTCCGACGCCGTCATGGAACTGCTCAAAGCGCGCGGCGGCCTCATGTTAGGCGTCTGCAACGGCTTTCAGGCGCTCGTCAAGCTCGGCCTCGTGCCCTACGGCGAAATTCGCGACATGGAGGCCGGCTGCCCCACGCTCAGTTACAACGTCATCGGGCGGCACCAGTCGCGGATTGTCCGGACGCGGGTCGCGTCGCGGCGTTCGCCGTGGCTGTCGCGCGTGCGCGAGGGCGATATTGTGAACGTGCCGATTTCCCACGGCGAAGGGCGCTTCCTGTGCCCCAACGACCTGCTGACGAAACTCGGCGCGAACGGGCAGATTGCCACGCAGTACGTCGACTTGAAGGGCAACCCGTCCATGGATGTGGAGTACAACCCGAACGGGTCGGTATGGGCCGTAGAGGGCCTGCTGTCGCCGGACGGGCGCGTATTCGGCAAGATGGGACACTCGGAGCGCGTTGGCCCGGCGCTCTACCGCAATGTCCCCGGCGACTACGACTTGGGCCTGTTCGATTCCGCAAAGGACTATTTCAAATTATAAGCGAGGTGCGTATCATGGCATACTTTTTCCCGGAACCGTCCCACACGTTCAGCGAATACCTTCTTGTCCCGGGCTACTCCTCCTCGGAGTGTATCCCGGCGAACGTGTCGCTCCAGACCCCGGTCGTGAAGTTCCGCCGGGGCGAGGAATCCCCCCTGACAATGAATGTCCCCATGGTGTCCGCCGTCATGCAGGCGGTGTCCGGGGAAAAGATGGGCGTCGCGCTGGCCAAAGAGGGCGGAATCGCCTTTATCTACGTCTCCCAGCCGATAGCCGAACAGGCCGACATGGTTCGCCGCGTCAAGCGTACAAAAGCGGGCTTTGTCGTCAGCGCGAGCAACCTGAAAATCGGCGACACCCTCGCCGACGTGCTGGCCCTGAAGGAGCGTACAGGCTACTCCACGATGGCAGTCACGGAGGACGGCACCGGAACCGGAAAGCTGTTGGGGCTTGTCACGAGCCGCGACTACCGGGTGAGCCGGATGTCACTGGAAACGAAGGTCGCCGATTTCATGACGCCCGTCGCGAAACTTGTCACGGCGAAGGCGGGCGTGACGCTCAGCGAGGCCAACGACATTCTGTGGGAGCACAAGCTGAACGCGTTGCCGATTGTCACGCCGGACGGGTATCTTGATTCGTTCGTGTTCCGCAAGGACTACGATTCCCACAAGGAAAACCCGCTGGAACTCCTCGACGGCAAAAAGCGCTACGTCGTCGGCGCGGGAATCAATACCCGCGACTACGAGGAACGCGTCCCGGCGCTGGTCGAGGCGGGCGTAGACGTACTCGTCATCGACTCGTCGGAGGGCTTTTCGGAGTGGCAGTCGCGGACGCTCTCTTGGATTCGCTCCCGCTACGGCGACAAGGTGAAGGTCGGCGCGGGGAACGTCGTCGACGGCGACGGCTTCCGGTTCCTCGCCGACGCGGGCGCGGATTTCGTGAAAATCGGAATCGGCGGCGGGTCGATTTGCATCACCCGCGAAACGAAGGGTATCGGGCGCGGACAGGCCACGGCGGTTATCGACACCGCCAAAACCCGTGACGAATACTTTGCCGAAACCGGCGTCTACGTGCCGCTCTGCGCCGACGGCGGAATCGTGCAGGACTACCACATCACGCTGGCCCTTGCGATGGGCGCCGACTTCTGCATGCTGGGCCGCTACTTCTCCCGGTTCGACGAGTCGCCGAGCAACAAAATCCTCATGGGCGGGAGCTACATGAAGGAATACTGGGGCGAGGGGAGCGCGCGCGCGCGCAACTGGCAACGGTACGACTTGGGCGGGGCGTCGAAGCTGAGCTTTGAGGAAGGCGTGGATTCCTACGTGCCCTACGCGGGGGCGCTGTCGGACGGCATGGCCTCGACGCTGGCGAAAATCCGCTCCACCATGTGCAACTGCGGCGCGCTGACGATTCCCGAACTCCGCGACAAGGCAAAGCTGACGCTGGTCTCGTCGGTGTCGATAGTCGAGGGCGGCGCGCACGACGTGCTCTTGAAGGATACCACCAACGGCACTAAATGACGCGTGTATGAAGCCTCCCCTGTTGACACGGGGGAGGCTTGCTAGCGCATCCCTTGACGCGGCACAACAGATATGATATATTTTCAGTCGGGGAGGTGGCGTCCATGCCTGCGGCGAAATATGAGGCGATATACGAACAGCTCCGCCGTTCGATTGAAACGCGGGAGTACGAAGGCTCCCTTCCGTCGGAACACCGTCTCACGGAACGCTTCCACTGTTCGCGGAATACCGTCCGGCGCGCGGTGGCGCGTCTGGTCGAGGAGGGCTACGTGCAGAGCGTCCACGGGAAGGGCGTGCTGATTCTGCGCCGCCTTCCGGTTGAGAAACAGCTTCTCATCAGCGGTATTGAGAGCATGGAGGAGGCCGCCGAGCGGAATCACCTGTCGCTGACGACGAAGGTCATTTACTTTACCGAACTGTTCGCCGACAAAAACCTGTCGGAGCTGACCGGATTCCCGGAGGGCAGTCCGCTATACCACCTCCGCCGCGTGCGCTACCTCAACGGCGAGGCGCTCATCCTCGACGAGAATTACTTCCTCCGCGACGTGGTGCGCAACTTGACACCGGAAATCGCCGAGAAATCCGTGTACGCATACGTGGAAGGCGTACTGGGCGAGAGCATCGTCACGACGCAGAGGCGCTACACCGTCGGGCCCTGTACGGAACTCGACCGGAAATACATCGCGCTGGGCGAGCGGAACTGTATGGCCGTGGTCACGAGTTGGACATACAACGCCAGCGGGGTACTCTTTGAGCACACGCAGTCCCGGCACCACCCCGACCGCTTCGTATTCTACGGCCTGATACAGCGCAAGAAAAAACCGTGAGATTGTGCGGAAAGCGGAAAGTTCCGGAAAATATCAGGACATTTTGTGATAATCCTCACTTCACATCCGCGCCCGGGTGTGTTACAATTCGAAAGGGCTTGTCTGCAAGGGGACGGTCGTCCGGATTTTCCGGACTGCCCGTTTCCTGTTATTTTGACCGCGGGAGGCGACATTCCGTGAAGCGTATCTCAAAGCGGGCGGTTCTCGGCATAGGAACCCTGACGGCGGTTTTCCCCTTACTCATGACGGCCTGCCTGCTCTTCTTCTGGCCACGCGACGTTTCCGCAAGCCAGACGGAAAACCGACTCGTCTTCGGGGCAACCTATATGACGATGAACAACCCCTACTATCAGGTCATGGACATCCAGCTCCGC
>CAMHDB010000142.1 GCA_946183715.1 uncultured Oscillibacter sp. | reverse complement strand
GCAATGGTCAACTGACCGGTGTCGCAGTCGAGTTCACCGGTCAGGATTTTGAACAAAGTAGACTTTCCCGCGCCGTTGCGCCCGAGGATTCCGACCCGTTCCCCGGCTTCAATCTGAAAACTCAGCCCGTTGAGGACGGGATTCCCGACTTCAAAGGACTTTACGATATCTTTCGCCTGAATTTCAATCATGATATGCGTCGGTGAGTTCGGCGACAATGCGCCCGAAGTTCATGGCGTGGGAGGCCTTGACTAACATCGCGCTGTTAGGCTCCAACTGCTTCTTGAGTTCGTCCATAGCGGCCTCTTTGGTGTCGAAGTGTACGGCCTCGCCGCCGTTCTGCACGGCACCATCCGCGATATCGGCGGCGCGCGGGCCAATCGCTACGACGTAGTCGATACCCAGCATGGAAGTCAGCGCGCCGACGTTGTAGTGTGCCTTGCGGGCGTAGCCGCCGAGTTCGCCCATGTCGCCGAGTACGGCCACGCGCTTCTCGCACTCCGTCCGGGAGAGGACTTCTAGGGCCGCCGTCACCGACTGCGGATTCGCGTTGTAGCAGTCGTCGAGGACGATGCGGTTTTCGCGTAGGCGTAAAACGCGCATTCTTGACCCCGTGGGCACGTACTCCGCCACGCCGCGCGTGATTTCGTCCCTGTTCAGCCCGAGGGCCTCCCCGACCGCGACCGCCATCGCCGCCGGAATCGCCATGTAGGCCCCCGGCGACGGGACTTCCAAATGATACGTGTCGCGCTCCGTCTGCACCGTACAGCGGATTCCCTCTACGCTCTTGTCGAAAAAGTCGGTAATGCGCACCTGACAGCCCGGGGAGTAGCCACAGCGCACCGTGCGGAACGGCGGCGCGACTTGGTTCAAAAGCGGGTCGTCGCCGTTCAAAATGACAAGTCCGCCCTCGCGCAAGTGCGTGAAAATCTCGCATTTGGCTTTCAGCACTCCCTCGCGGCTCCCGAGATACTCAATATGCGCGTCGCCGATGTTGGTAATCACCGCAACGTCGGGGCGAATCAGGCTTCCGAGATACTCAATCTCCCCGAAGTGATTCATTCCGGTTTCGATGACCGCCGCCTCGTCGGTGGGGTCGAGTTTCAGGAGCGTCAGCGGCACGCCGATTTGGTTATTGAAGTTGCCTTCCGTCTTGAGAATGTGGAGCTTTTGCTGGAGTACGGCGGCAATCATTTCTTTGGTGGTGGTCTTGCCGACGCTCCCCGTAATCTGGACAAAGGGGATGTCGAACTTCCCGCGACAGGCGGAGGCCAGCGCGCCGAGGGCCTGCTGGGTGTCCTGTACGCGGATATAGAACTTGTCGGCGCGCTGAATGTCGGGGGCATGGGAGCACAGACACCCGGCGGCCCCGGCGTTGAGGGCGTCGGGGATATAGTCGTGCCCGTCGAAGCGGTCTCCGGCGAGGGGCACGAACAGACAGCCGGGCGTAATGTTCCGACTGTCGGTCGATACGGCGGTAATCAGCGGGGGCGGGTAGCCGTGATTCTTCCACACGCCGCGCACCGCCGCCGCGATTTCCGATACCTGCATGCCGCGCATAATCACACCCCCCTGTCCAGACGCAAAGACTGTTGTACAATCTCCTCGCAGAGTTCGCGGTAGGCCATGCCGACAGCGGCGGCCTCTTTCGGTACGAGGCTCGCCCCGGTCAGACCCGGCAGGGAGTTCACTTCCAGACACCAGAAACGCCCGTCGCCGTCAAGCAGGAAATCCGTCCGGGAGTAGACTTGCAGTCCCAACGTGTTATGCAAAAGCAGGGCCAGACGCCCGGCCTCCGCCTGCTGTTCGGGGGTAATCGGCGCGGGACAGAGTTCCCGCGCGCCCCCGGTCTGGTACTTCGCGCGGTAGTCGAACTCGCCCCCGTCGGGCACGATTTCGACCGCCGGGAGTGCGCGGTCTCCGAGTACGCCTACGGTCAGTTCGCGCCCGGTAATGCGCTCCTCCATAATAACTTCCCCGCCGTAGCCGGAGACGTTGCGCAGGGCGTCGCGGAGGGCGTCGCGGTCGTCGGGCAGGAATACGCCCAGCGACGAGCCGCCCGTCGTACACTTAATCACGCACGGCATGGGGAGCGTTTCGGCGAGGCGGTCGATATCCGATTCCGCGTAGCGGAGGATTTGCCATTTCGGCGTCGGGATTCCGGCGGATTCCATCATCCGTTTCGTCATGGCCTTATCCATCGCGAGGCCGGAGGCCAGATAGCCGCTCCCGGTATACGGCACGCCGAACAGGTCGAGCGTCGCCTGTACGCGTCCGTCCTCCCCGTCGCGCCCGTGCAGGCCGAGGAACACGATGTCGGACAGGCGGCACAATTCGAGCACGTTCGGCCCGAACAGGGCTTTGCTGTCCCCGGCGCGGCTGTCGCGGACGGCTTGCAAATCGGGGGCCTGTTCGGCGATTTCCGCGGGCGGGCACAGGCCGTCCGGCGCGTCGAATACCCGTGCGAGTGGTTCCGGCGCGTCCGGAATCCCGAGGTACAAGTCCACGAACACCGCCTGATGTCCATTCTCGCGCAGGGCCGCGCATACGGCGCGGGATGTCACCAGCGAAACGGCCCGTTCCGAGGACAGTCCGCCCGCTAAAACCACGATTTTCATAGTAAGAAAACAACCTCTCTTTTACGCTCTCGCCTTCCGTCCCGGACGGCGTCCACGGTCAATCCTATGTATTCTAACACAGGCGCGTGACGAATACAACGTCTTTTTCCGTGGGTTTCAACGCAGAATGCTTGGCGGCGGTCGCCGGATGGTACTTGTAGAGCGCATTTTGATTCCGGCGACAATCCCCATTGCGGCGAAGAGCGTCAGAAGGGAGGAGCCGCCGTAGCTGAAGAACGGCAGGGTAATGCCGATGACGGGCATGACGAACAGGCACATTCCGATATTGATGATGGTCTGGAACATCAGCATAGCCGCGACGCCCACGCAGACATTACAGTGAAACGGCGTGACGGCGTTCCGGGCGACAATCAGAATCCGGATGATGATAGCCAGAAGCAACAGCATGACGGCAATACAGCCCAGAAGGCCGAGTTCCTCCCCGCAGACGGAGAAAATAAAGTCGGTGTGCCGCCACGGGAGCGACTCTTGCGAAAGGCTTTGTGTCTGCGTGCCCTGCATGTAGCCCTGACCGAAGAAGCCCCCGGAGCCGAGCGCAAGCATACTCCGGCGCTGTTGCCAGCCGCGCCCGAGGGGGTCGTACTCGTGGTCGAACACGACGATAAAGCGCTCCTTCTGGTACAGCGGAATCAAATCGAGGCGCCACGCGGCGTAGGCGGCCCCGCCGATTCCGGCGAACAGCAACAGGAACCACCGCAGGGCGAAGCCCGCCGCGAAGGCCATGCAGACGAAAATAAAGAAGAATACAATGCCGTTGCCCATGTCGCCCGAGATTGCGACGTAAAGCCCCATAAGGAAAATGGTGTGTCCGGCGACCATCATCGCCGCCGGGAAGGATTTCAAATCGTGCTTTTCCTCCCGGAGCCATGCCATTTGTCCGGCGAGCAGGATAATAAACGTAATTTTGACAATCTCCGCCGGGCCGATGGAGACCGGGATACCCGGAAAGCGTAACCACGCGGTGTTGCCCATTTCCTCCCCGCCGATTCCGAGGGGCGTCAGCAGGAGTACGATTAGCGTGACGTTAAAGGCGGCAATCCAGACCCAGCGCTTTAAGAGCGCTTCAAGGTCAATCTGCGCCGCGAGGATGTAGGCCAGAATCCCCAGCCCGAGCGCCACCGACTGCATGACTACGCTTCTGTTGCCGCCGCGGTAGCGCGTGGCGCTGTAAATGAGGAAAATGCCGTACACGGACGCGGTACAGCACAGGCCCAGCAAGAGTAAATCCGCCTGTTGAAAGAAGTCGTCGAGACCGTTTTTCATTCTGTCCAGCATGGGAACCTCCTTTGTCAAGCCCGACCGGAATTGCCCGTTGATTTTACCGCAAATCGCCGGAGATTGCAAGAAGAAAAACGCCGGAGTTGCCCCCGGCGTCCGGCACGCTTACAGGTTCTTGCGAATCGTGTTGATTGCGCCCTTTTCCAGCCGCGAAACCTGCGCCTGCGAAATCCCCACTTCCCCCGATACCTCCATCTGCGTCTTGCCCTCGTAGAAGCGCATGGACAGAATGCGCCGTTCCCGCTCGTTAAGCCGCCCGAAGGCGTCCTTCAACGCGATACGGTTCGCCCAGTCGTCCTCGGTGTTGCGGGTGTCGCGAATCTGGTCCATGACGCACAGCGCGTCGCCGGCGTCGGAGTAGACCGGCTCGTACAGCGATACCGGGTCCGACATCGCGTCCAGCGCGAACACGACTTCCTCCCGGGGAATGTCGAGTTCCTTTGCGATTTGCTCTACGGTAGGCTCGCGCTGGCCGTCGGCCATGAGGCGTTCGCGGGCCTGCAGGACTTTGTAGGCGGTGTCGCGCAGGCTCCGGGAGACGCGAATACTGCTGTTGTCGCGCAGATAGCGCCGGATTTCCCCCACAATCATGGGCACGCCGTAGGTCGAGAATTTCACGGGCTGACTGGTGTCGAAATTGTCGATGGCCTTAATCAGCCCCACGCAGCCGACTTGAAACAAATCGTCGGCGTTCTCGCCCCGGCTGGCGAAACGCTGTATCACGGAGAGCACCAGACGCAGATTCCCTTCAATCAGGCGGTTCCGCGCGGACATATCCCCCTCCCGCGCGCGCCGTAAGAGTTCCATGCTCTCGTCGTTCTTCAAAACTTTGAGTGTGGAAGTGTTCACCCCCGCGATTTCGACTTTCCCCAGCATACCCGGCCCAGCCTCCTGTTCTATCTTTCCGGCAGTCGAAAGGCTACCTGTGGAAAGTATGACCGGGGGCGGGCGTCGCTATACTGGCAGGTTTTGTCGGAATGGGACAGCCCGCCGACGGCATAGGATACCCGGGAGGGATTCGCATGCAGTGCAGAATGAAGGATTTACGTTGCAAGGAGGTCATCAACATCTGCGACGGGCACCGCCTCGGGTACGTCGGGGACGTGGAAATCAGGATACCGGAGGGGCAGGTCACGGCGATTATCGTCTATGGGCCGCCGCCGTTCTTCGGGCTGTTCGGGCGCGGGGAGGAATACTACGTCCCGTGGGACTGTATCCAGCGCATGGGCGACGATATCATACTCATCGACAAGCCGTTTCCGCGCCCCGACGGCAAGCCGCCCCACGGCAATAAACCCGGACGCCCGTCATGGCGTCCCTTCTGAACC
>CAMHDB010000141.1 GCA_946183715.1 uncultured Oscillibacter sp. | reverse complement strand
CGCCGCGCAAGCCGTCCTCATGCCCGACCCGGTGTCCGTCGTCAGCGAGGAGGCCGAGAATTTCCCCGTGTTCGGCTCCGAGTTCACAAGGGGCCAAATCGCCGCGATTACCGTACTCTCGGACCCGTCCAAGGCCCCCGAGGGCGCGTGGGACGTGTCCGAGACCGGAGACCGTTCCGTGATGGCTTGGACGCTCAAAACCCGCCCGCCGTTCGACCTGTACCTCGCCGCCGAGGGCGGAATCGTCGCCCCCCCGAACTGCTCCGGCATGTTCTGCGGCTACTCCAACCTCCAAAGCATCCGCTTCGAGGCCCCCTTCGACACCTCCCGCGCCGTCAACATGAGCAGTCTGTTCGATTCCTGCGCAAGCCTCACGGAGCTGGATGTCAGCGGCTTCGACACGTCGAATGTCACCGATATGCAGTCGATGTTCCGCAACTGCGGCGCGCTGGAGACGCTGGATGTCAGCGGCTTCGACACCGCCGATGTCACCGATATGCGCTCGATGTTCCGGAACTGCGCTTCCCTGAAGGCGCTGGATATCAGCGGCTTCGATATGTCGAACGTCACCGATATTCGCTGGATGTTCTCCGGGTGTACGGGCCTTGAACGCTTCGCGCCGAACGGCTTCGACTTCTCCAAAGTCGAACTCCGCGACGACTACATGAAGAATGTCCCGATATGCTTTTCCGCCACGCCGCTGGCCGGGACGCCCGGTTTCGACGACGCGCGCAACTATCCCGCGCTGTTCGACGGCGCCCCCGAAACAAAGTGGTGTCTGATTCTGAATAACGTCGCCTACGTCGAATGGAAGATGAGCGGCCCGGGGAGCGTGGCGCATTTGTCGCTGACTTCCGCCGACAACCACGACGAGTACCCCGGACGGAATCCGGGCGCGTGGCGTCTGCTGGGCACCGACCGCGAACACCGTCAGGACGGCGTGTGGACGGTACTAGGCGAGATGTCGCCGTCGGGCTTCGAGGAGCACGACGACCTGAATTTCCTCACGCATACGACGACGTTCAGCGGAGAGGCCCCCGCCTTTGAGTATTACCGCCTTGAAATCCTCTCCACCACCGGCGCGAAAATCTTACAGCTCTCCGAAATCAACATGGACTACCAGTAAGCGAACCGCGCCCCGACGCAGCCGGGACGCGGTTTTTATGACTTGCCCAAAAAGACGTTGATTTCGCGTTGGGCCGCCGTCAGGTCGTCCCCGGGCGTGATTTCCAGCGCCATTTCCGCCGCGACGGCGTTTTCCGCCATCATTAAGGCCTGTTCGTAGCCGTCGAAGCGCGGCGCGGAGACTGCCGTACTCATAATTTTGTCAATGGCTTCCAGTCCGAGGCGGTCGCTTTCTGGCGCGTCGGCCTGCACGGCCCGGAGTGGCGATATCCCGCTGGAATCGGCGTACAACTCCCGCTGTACTTCCTCGTCCAGCGAGAGCAGTTTGCAGAGTTCCCACGCGAGCGCCTCGTGCCGCGTCCGCGCGCTGATTCCGAGTAACATCGTGTGCAGTTCGGACACGTTGTCGCCGTGCGGCCCCGCCGGCATGGAAATGCCGTCCCATTGGAAACCCGAATACTTTTTGACGCGCCACGGGTACGGCTGGTAGGCCCGGTATTCCGAAAACAGGAAGGGCCGGAACGCCACGTTGCCGAGGTCGAAGTCGCGCGCCGTGACCTGATAGCCGCCGTTGAGGTCGCGCAGGCTCTTCACAAACTGTATCGCGCTCCGGATTTTCTCGTCCGACAGGTAACACGCCGTCCCGTCCTCCGAAAACAGCGAAGTACCGTTCGAGTAGAGCGCGTGCAGCCACGTATAGTCATACGCGCCGAACTGCCGCGCCTCCACGTTCGTGACACGCCGACAGATGTCGTAGAAATCATCCCAAGTCCAGTCGTTGCGGGGCATGGGGATTCCGTTCCGCTCCAGCAGGGTCTTGTTGACAAACATAATCGTCGGTACGCTCTCGTGCGGGAGCGCGTACTGCCCGCCCTCGAAAGTCCCGGAACGCAGGCTCGGCTCGTAGTACAGCGACGGCTCGAACGCGGCGTCCGCGTCCATGAAGGCGTCGAGTTTGGCCAGCGCGCCGCAGGTCACAAGCAGGTTGAAGTCCTCCGGGAGTACGAAATACAAGTCCGGCTCCGTGCCCTTTAGTATCTGTTCGGAGAGCCATTCACTGTAGGAGTCGGTGGTAATCCCGCTGACGTACTCCACCTTCACGCGCTCATGGGCATGCTCAAAGCGCCGGATTGCGTTGTCGAGTATCTGGTAGCAGTCGCCGTTGGGCGTCTGCCAGTAGCTTCCGGAGTAGACGCCAATCCGGACAGTCACGCCGCCCCGCCGCGACAGGCCGACGCATACGGCACAGAGTACCGCCGCCGCCAGCGCCGCCCCGGCCCATATCCGCCTCATATCCCCGACACCCCGCTGTTGACGGCCCCCGTCTGCACGGCCCATATGGCAAGCTGTGTCCGGTCGCGCAGGTTCAGCTTGGAGAGCACGACGCTAATCGTATTCCGCACCGTGCCCTCGGAAAGGCACAGTTCCCGCGCAATCTCCTTATTCGACAGCCCGCGCCCGACCGTCCGGATGATTTCCCACTCGTTTTTCCGGATTTCCTTGACGGTCTTCTCGTCGACGTTGATTCTGACCGTACTTTTCGCCATTTGCGAAAAGAGGCGGATTGCCTTGCTCGCAATGTCGGGGTTAATCATCGCGCCGCCGTTGTGGGCGATTTGTATCGCCTTGGAGAGTTCCGAGAGACTGCTCCCCTTCAACAAATACCCGCTCGCCCCGTGTTTCAGGGCCCCGAATACATAATCGTCGTCGTCGAACGTGGTCAGGACAATGACCTTGATGTTCGGGAAGCGCTCCTTCATTAAACGCGTACCCTCCACGCCGTCCATACCCGGCATTCTGATATCCATCAGCACCACGTCCGGACACTCCCGCGCCGCGCTCTTGAGCGCCTCCGCGACACCCGGCACCGCGTCCGTCACCTCGATTTCCGGGTTGACCCCCAGCACGACTTTCAGGCTCTCCCGGAAAAGTTCCTGGTCGTCCACAATCAACGCCTTAATCATGCTCTTTCCCCTCTCTCCCGCGCACAGGCAGACTTGCTATCAGGTAAAATCCGCGCTGTTCGTCGTCCGAATCGTCGTTTCTGTTGCCGCAGGCCAGAGAACCGCCGAGTAACCCCAGCCGTTCCTCCATGTGGCGCAGTCCGAAGCCCTCCTCCAGTTCCGCGCAGCCGAGGCCGTTGTCGCGTATGCGCACTGTCAGTAAGTTCCCCTCCCGCGTGATTTGAATCTCGATTTCCGTCGCGTGGCCGTGGCGCACGGAGTTCGTCATGCCCTCCTGAATTATCCGGTAAAGCGTGTTCTCCTCGTCCCCCGCGAAGTCCAGACTGCCCGCGTCCTGCCGGTAGTCGATGTCGACGGAGGTCGTCAGGTGGAAATTGGTTATCAATTCTTCCAGCGCCTTTTCCAATGAGCGCTTTTCCAGCGCGTCCGGGCGGAGCGCCTTAATCGAACGCCGCACGTCCTCCAAGCCCTCCTGCGCCGTCTTGTGTACTATCTCGATACGCCGCTTGGCCTCCTCCGGGGCGGCGTCGAAAATCGCGCTGACCGCCTCCGTGCCCATGACGATTCCCGTCAGCGTGTGCCCCAGCGTGTCGTGGATTTCCCGCGCGAGGCGGTTGCGCTCCCGGGTCTCCGTGAGGTGTTCCAGCTCGACCGCGTTCTTGCGCAGGCGCTGGTTGGCCTCCTTCAATTGCAGATTCAGGCGGCTGATACGCGCGTTTTCCTCCCGCTGGCTGGTGAACAGCAGAATCATGTCGTAGACGAACAGGAGCACGTTCCACGAGACTAATACGCTCTCGATACCGGCGAGGTAGCCGCGTACCGACGGGCTGTAATAGTTGAGGTAGGCGCCGAACGGAATCCGGGCCACGAATACGGAGGCGATTTCGTAGCGCCCGAGCGCGAACAACAGCGACAGCGGAATCATAAGCCCCAGCCGCACGCGCGGATTTTGAATATAGTGCGTCAAGTCCGAGAGTACGAGAAGCGCCACGCCGCTGTAGTAGAAGTTCAGGGAGGCGACGGTCGCGAAGCACAGCGCAATCTCCGACACGCACACGAAGCCGCTCAGATACTTTCCGCCCAGTCGCCCCCGGTACTTTGCGAAGCTGAGGAGCGTCAGGAAGCCGTAGGAAATCAGGGAGCGCGTCGGCATAACCCACGGCTTGTCGGGCACCTGCCGGACCGTGGAGAGAAAGTCGTAGGCCGTGAACGAGCGGCAAATCCGCGCCGTCGTCGCGAAGACCACGACGGCGTAAAAGAGCACTACGGACAGGTTCATCACAAACATGAGCGCCGTCAAGTACGGGATTTCCTCGCGCTGTCTCATCACTGCCACCCCGTGATTCCGTATTCCTCCACGTTCTCCGCCGTCAGGAGTTCCACCGGAACAATGACTTCCCTCTGTTCGCGCCTGCCGTCCAGAACCAAGTAGGCCTGCCGCACGGCCTCTTTCGCGATTTGGTACGGGAATTGCGCACAGGTCGCGGTCATCAGTCCGTCCCTGACCAGCGCTTTGGCTTCCGGGGAGCCGTCCACGCCGTAGACAAGGAAGCGTTCCGACAGTCCGGCGCCCTCGATGGCCGCCATAGCCCCGAACGCGCTCGGGTCGTTGAGGGCCATGACGGTATCGGCGTCGGGGCAGCGTGCCAGCAGAGCCTCCATTACGGGCATTGCGTTCTCGATTTGCCCGTCGGATTCCCCGGAACCCAGCACGATGTAATCCGGGTCGTTCCGTATGGCGTCAAGGAAACCGCGGATTCTGTCCGAGCCGGAATGGGCCGTGATGTGTTCCAGAAGCAGGATTTTCGCCGACTTGCGCACGGAACGCAGGTGTTCGGCGCACAGAACCCCGGCGCGGTAGTTGTCCGAGAGAATCGAACAGGCGGCCAGTTCCGTGTCGCGTACCGGCGCGTCGACGACAATGACCGGAATCCCCGCCTCCGCCGCAATCCGCAGGCCTTCCTCCGAGGTATCCCACTCGACGGGCGTGAGGAAAATCGCCCGCGCCCCCGCCGCGATAAGTTCCCGGATTTCCTCATTCTGCCGCGTCTGGTTCATGGCCGCGTCGCGCGTGAGGAGGATGTCGCCGTTTTTCTCGATTTCGGCGCGGAGCTGGATGTCCATGACCTGATAGTAGGGGTTGTTCATCGTCATATAGGTCGCCCCGAACACGATTCTGTTTTCGGTCTGGTTGGCGGAAA
>CAMHDB010000140.1 GCA_946183715.1 uncultured Oscillibacter sp. | reverse complement strand
CGCTTGTGACGCTTTCGCCACTCGTGACGGATTCCCCGCTTGTGACGCTTTCGCCCTCCAAGAGCCATACCGGCGCGGCGGCGGGTACCCCGCCCGTCAGCGTCAGCAGGCACAGAAACAGGCAGATTGCCCTTTTCATACTCGTTCCCTCCCTTGTTTCAGTCGTTCCAGCCGATATGCCGCCGGAAGTCGCGCCAGAGTTCCTCGACCCACGGCGCGAGTCCATTGTCGGGAGGCGCTTCGGGCTCCGGCTCCGGTTCGGGCTTTACTTCCTCCCAGTCCCAGTCCCAGTAGACGCCGTGCGCCGTACAGGCCCACGACGGCGCAATCGCCGTCTCGTCGTCCGTGCCGCTGGTGCCGTCGCGCAGGAACACCCGCGATTCCACGCGCGGACATGACCCGTTCGCGAGGCCGCCGCTGTCAAGGCAGACATTCCGCCGCGTGTGACACTCACAGACGCGTTGCGGCGCCGTCCCCGACAGGTAGAGCTCCAAGCGCGTCTTGTCGCCCTGTACGGTACTGTCGCAGAGGCCGCGCACGGCGAGTTGTCCGCACTTCGTGCAAATCGTCCGGTACTCCATGCCGTCCGGGGCCTCGAATACCGCCGTAGGCAGGTTGGCGTGTACGCCCCGCATGACTTCCTGCCACAGGGCTTGCGCCTCGTTGTCACTTTGGGGGCTGTTGTCGTCGTAGCCGCTCCAGACGCCGCAGACGTAGTAGGGCGAGTAGCCGACGAACCACAAGTCGCGCTGTTCGGTGGTGGTGCCCGTCTTCCCCGCGAGGCCCTGCCCCGGGAAACTGGCGCGGCGTCCGGTGCCCGAGGCGAGCACGTCTTCCATGGCGGATGTCAGCAGAAACGCGGTCTTTTCGCTGACGGTGCGGCGGCTCTTCGGAATTTTCTGCAGCAGCACTTCGCCGTCTTGGTCGAGGACGCGTGTATAGAAGTGTGGCTCCGTGTAGATTCCGCCGTTGGCGATGGAGGCGTAAGCGGCGGTCAGTTCCAGATTCGTCACGCCGTGGTGGGTGCCGCCGAGGGCTAACGCCTCTACGCGGTCTTCGTCGTCGAGGTGGGCGAAACCGAACAGTTTTAAACGCTCCCACACGGCGTCGAGGCCGATGTCCTGAAAGCATTGCAGGGCCACCGTATTCACCGAATGCGCGACGGCCTCCCGAATCGTGATGCGCCCGCGGTAGCGCCCGTCGGAGTTCTTGACCGTGCCCCCGTCCGTCTGGTACTTCGTCGGGCGGTCGTTATAGACGCTGCCGAGCGTAATCGTGCCTCGTTCGAGGGCTTCGGCGTAGGCGCCGAGGACTTTCAGCGTGGAGCCGGGCTGGCGTACAGACGAAACCGCGCGGTTCAGGGCGCGGCTTACGGTCTTTTCCCCGCGAGCCCCGATAATCCCGCTGACGGCCCCCGTGCGCGGGTTCATCACGACTACGGTAAACTGCGCGTCCGAGAGCAGAAGTTCCATATTCTCCTCGCACACGCGCTGTATGCGGCTGTCCTGCGTGGTCTGAATCGTCAGGCCGCCGCTGTAAATCAGCTCCCAGCACTCCTCCGGGGTATAGCGCCCGACTTGCTCCAAGTCGTTCCGCACGGATTCCAGCACGGCGTCCTCGAACCAGCTGTAGACCGTCCCGACACGCTCCCCGCTCTCCGCCGCGCGGCGGATTTTCTCGTACACGTCCTCCGCGCCGGCGGCTTCGTACTCCGCTTGGCTCAAATAGCCCTGCTCGAGCATTTCGCGGAGCACGAGCTTCCGCCGGAACGCGTTGTCCTCCTCGTGGCGGAGGGGGTTGTAGAGGGAGGGGTTCTTCGTAATCGCCGCGATTGCGGCGGCCTCCCCCGTACTCAGGCTCCATACGTGCCGCCCGAAATACTTCAGCGACGCCGCCTCCACCCCCCACACCCCGCCCAAGTCGATGGTGTTCAGGTAGTTTTCGAGAATCCAGTCCTTGTCCTTCATGCTCTCGAGGACGATGGCGAGGTACTGCTCCTGTATTTTACGCGTCAGCTTTTCGACGGGCGTCCGCTCCTCCATGCCCGAGGCGAACATGTTGTTTTTAATCAACTGCTGCGTGAGGGTACTGGCCCCCTGCGAGAAGCTCATGCTCCGCAAGTCCTCGACGAGCGCGCGCCCGATTCCGCGCACGTCGACGCCGTTGTGCTGATAGAACCGCTGGTCCTCAATGGCGACAAAGGCCTCCCGCACGGTTTTCGGAATCTGTTGAATCGGCACGTAGACGCGGTTGGCCTCCTCCCCGGCGAGATAGCGCATGACGTTTCCGTCGGCGTCGAGCATGGTGGTGCGGTAGCGCTGGGGGGCTACTTTCTTCAAGTCCAGTTGCGGACTTGTCACGACGGCCCAGAATACGAATACCGTCGCGCTGACCGTCGCCAGCGCCACCAGAAATAGAAATACCTGAAAAACGCGTCGCAAAAAACTGCATTTCTTACGTTTCATGGTCACTCCTTCCGCGTGTCCGCTCCGTGGGGTACTCCGCTATCATAGCGGATATCGCCGCCCGTGTCATGAACGGAACGTAAATTTTCGGCGCCCCGCAGGTTCGAGAAGAACGCCGACAGCATGCCCCGGCATTCCTCCTCCATGATACCCCCCCGCAGGGCCGTTTTATTCGGGAAATCCTCCATAAAGAGGTTGAACACCCCGCCGCACGCGCCCATAGCGCGGTCGCGCGCGCCGAAGCAGACGCGCCGGAAGCGCCCGTTGAGAATCGCCCCCGCGCACATCGGGCACGGCTCCAGCGTCACGTATAAGTCGCACTCGTCCAAGCGCCACGTACCCAGTACGGCGTTGGCCTGCGCGATAGCCTCCAGTTCGGCGTGGGCGTCGGTTCTCCGCGACGCCTCGCGGCGGTTGCGCCCGCGCCCGACGATTTTCCCGCCATGCACGACCACGCACCCCACCGGGACTTCCCCGGCCTCGGCGGCCTCGGCGGCAAGTTTCAGCGCCTCCCGCATGTACTCCATACGCCACCCCCGCATAAAAACGCGCGCGCTGTCCTATCTTATCAGGAGAACCCCCTGTACAAACGGGGGTGTTTCCGCTATACTGTAATGTCGGCAGTGTCCGGACTTTTGGAAAGACCGGAACGCCATAAGATTGGAGGGAAACGGCATGAATGAACTTATCGGCGTCCTGATTATCGTGTTTTTGGTGGTGGCACTGGCGCGGCTTCTTATGGCCCCCCTGCGTCTGGCCGTGAAACTGGCCGTCAACGCCGCCCTCGGCCTGCTCGCGCTGTGGCTGGTGAATATGCTCCCGGGGATATCGCTGGGGCTCAACCTCCTCAACGCGCTGATTGTGGGCCTTTTCGGCCTGCCGGGGCTGATTCTGCTCATCCTTCTGCACTGGATTCTCTGAGCGTACTTACCCCTGAAAAAATTCCACAAAACCGCGCCGCCGAAACGCACGGCGATTCTTTAAGGTGATAGTATGGGAGACGAATACGACTTTAGCGAGAACCCCACGCGAAATATGCGCTCAACCTGAACGCCGACACGGTGGACTATTTCAAGGCAATGGCGATGGATTCCGGCATCCCCTAAAACCTGCGCCTGACAGTGCCGGATTTCCCTGCCGCGGTCTTGATTTTTGAATTGCGAATCGAGGAATCACGAGGAATCCGGCGAAAAGCGGAGTATTCGAGAGGATTCCGGATGCGGCGCGAAATTCCTGTTGACAAATCCTCCGGCGGCGTGGTATAACTAACGTATTATAGTCCGCAACCCGCGATTTGTAAAGCGAAATCCATCATATCGGAGGAAAACGCAATGTCCACTTTCATGGCCAACAAAGCCAACATCGAGCGCAAGTGGTACATCCTTGACGCCGCCGGCCAGCCGCTCGGCAAAACCGCCGTGCGTGCCGCCGACCTTCTGCGCGGCAAGGGCAAGCCCACTTACACCCCGCACGCCGACTGCGGCGACTACGTTGTTATCATTAACGCGTCGAAGGCCGTGCTGACGGGCAAGAAGGCACAGCAGAAATTCTACCGCACGCACTCCGGCTGGGTCGGCGGCCTCAAGGAGACCCCCTACCGGATTCTCATGCGGGAGAAGCCCGAACTCGCCATGCGCGTGGCCGTGCGCGGCATGATGCCCCGCAATACCCTGAGCAAAGATTCCCTGAAGCGCCTGCACATCTACGCCGACGAGAACCACCAGCAGCAGGCCCAGAAGCCCATCCCGCTGAATTGAGGAGGATTGCACTATGTACCAGTCTAAGAAGCCCTATCTCTACGGCACGGGCCGCCGGAAATCCTCCGTGGCGCGGGTACACCTCTTCCCGGGCGGCTCCGGCGCGATTACCGTCAACGGGCGCGACATCGACGAGTATTTCGGCCTCGACACGCTGAAAATGGTCGTCCGCCAGCCGCTGGAACTCACTGGGAATACCGGGCGCGTCGACATCGTCGCCACGGTCACGGGCGGCGGCGTCGCCGGACAGGCCGGGGCACTCCGCCACGGCATTTCCCGCGCCCTGCTCCTCGCCAGCGAGGACAACCGACCTATTCTCAAGCGCGCCGGCCTGCTCACCCGCGACCCCAGAATGAAAGAGCGCAAGAAGTACGGCCTCAAAGCCGCCCGCCGCGCTCCCCAGTTCTCCAAGCGCTGAAATTACGCATCTTTTCCCCGATTCCGTCCGGTTTCGGGGAGTTTTTCTTCATTTCGACCGACGGGAAAGTGCCCGGTTTTCCGTCTCCCCCGCACGGCCGGGAGACGGCGTACTTTGCGCAAACGGCTTGACAGGCGCGCGCGGATGTCCGGTATAATGACGGCGTCCCGGCAGTCCGGCGCCCGACTTACCTTCCCTACGAGGGGTCTCTACCGTCTGCCGGAATTGCGCAAGGGACTAACACGAACTGGGCGTAATGCTGTTATGGCTGTACAACGCAATCCCGCCGGCCTCGCGTGAGGCGGACGGGATTTGTTGTCCGGCTGCGTCTGCCGCGCGCCGGAAAAATTTGTTGACAAGCCGAAAACGCTATAGTATACTGGCAGAGTATAAATTGCCGCGCGGGCCGGCCATCACAGTCCGGAAGAGAAGGTATGCTGTCAGCCCTGAACGCCAGTTCAGGGCTTTTTGATTCGGGAGGGTTGATTACTATGCCGGAAGTCGAACACAACGCGCCGCGCAGTTACATGCGCCTCGCCATCAAACTCGCCGAACACGGGCGGGGCCGCACGAATCCCAATCCGGTCGTGGGGGCGGTGATTGTCAGGGACGACCGGATTCTGGGCGTAGGCTACCACGCCCGTTACGGCGACCTGCACGCC
>CAMHDB010000139.1 GCA_946183715.1 uncultured Oscillibacter sp. | reverse complement strand
AATCAACCCGGATTCTGGAGACTATCCGCGCCCTCGGCGACCGTAGCGAACAAATATTACTCGTCCCGGAGCACGCCTCCCACGCGGCGGAGGTCGACTTGTGCCGGGTGTGCGGCGACACCGCGAGCCGACACGCGGAAGTATTGAGTTTCCGGCGGCTGTGCGACCGCGTACTCTCGGCGGTCGGCGGCATGTCGGAGACTTCCCTTGACGCCGGGGGGCGGCTGTTGACGCTGCAACGCTGTATGACCGAACTCTCGCCCGTGCTGACCGTCTACCGGAGGCCGTCGCGCAAGCCTGCGTTCCTGCAAAAGTTACTAGACGTATTCGACGAGTTGCGCGCGTTTGAGGTGACGCCGGAATTGCTCTACGAGAAGGCCGGGGAACTGTCGGGGATGACCGCCGACAAATTGCGCGACCTGTCCATGCTCTACGGGGCCTACGAGGCGCGCCTGCGCGAGCGCGGACACGACCGCCGCGACCGTATGAGCCGCCTTTGCGACAACCTCGAACCGTCGGGATACGTCGCCGGGAAGGACATCTTTCTGGACGGCTTCACCTACTTCAACGCGCAGGAGCGGCGGGCGCTGTCGGTGATGTTGCGACAGGCGCACTCCGTGACGGTGGCGCTGTTGGGCGAGCCGGACAGCCGCGAGGAAATGTTCACCATGGCCCTGCGCACGCTCTGGCAGTTGCGGCGACTGGCCGACGACGCCGGGTGCCCGTTCCAAGTCGAGACGATGACCGCGCGGGCGTCGGGGGCCCTCGGACACCTAGAGCGCCACTTCTTCCGGGGCGGCGCGGCGTACTCCGGGGACTGTGCGGAAATCCATGTCCGGGAGGCGTCGAACGTCGTCACGGAGGCCGAACGCACCGCCGCCGAAATCGTCAAATTAGTGTCATCGGGGAAGGCGCGCTTCCGGGAAATCACGGTCTCCGCGCGGAATATGGAAGACTATCTGGGGACACTGCAAACGGTATTCGGGCGCTGGGAAATCCCGGCGTACTTCAGTAAGCGGAGCGACATTCTGGAAAAGCCCGCCGTCAGTCTGGTGACGGGGGCGCTGTCGGCGGTCACGGACGGCTACGAGTACGAGGACATGTTCCGGTGGCTGAAAACGGGTCTCGGCGGGCTGTCGCCGGAGGAATGCGACATCCTCGAAAACTACGCGCTGAAATGGGAGATTCACGGGGCGATGTGGACGCGCGACACCGACTGGACGGAGCACCCCGACGGATACGGGAACGAGTGGACGGACGAACAGTCGGCGCGTCTGCGGCAGGTCAACGCGTTGCGGGGCCGTGTACGGGAAACGCTGTTGCCGCTGTCGGAAGGCCTCAAGAGCGGAGAGACGGCGGTGGAGAAAGTAGAGGCACTTTACAGCTTTCTGGAACGTCTGCAACTCCGGGAGGCCCTCGAAAGCCGGATACGCTTACAGGCCGACGCCGGACGCCTACAGGAAGCGGAGGAGACCGCGCAATTATGGGAAATCCTCTGCGGGGTTCTCGACCAGTTCGTGGAAATTCTGGGCGACGAGCGCATGGACTCCGACACCTTCGCGCGGCTGTTCCGGCAGATTCTGTCACAGTACAGCGTGGGCACAATTCCGGCGTCGCTCGACCAAGTGTCCGTCAGCGAAATCACAAGAAATGACCGCCACACGGTGAAGTATTTGTTCCTGTTGGGCGCGAATGACCACGTTTTACCGACGCCGGCGCAGTCGGGCGGGATTCTCAACGAGGACGACCGCCGCGAATTGTCCGCGCGCGGCGTCGAACTCGCCCCGAACGGCTTGGAGCAGATGAGTATGGAATTGCAAAATCTTTACGCCGCGCTGGCACAGCCCACACACGGACTGACTGTCAGCTATCCGGCGACGGGCAGCGCCGGGGAGGAATTGCGCCCCGCGTTCGTGATTCCGCGCCTGCTGTCGCTGTTCCCGGGGCTACGTGTCGAGTACGAAACCGGGCGGCACGAATACCGCCTGACGGCGAAACTCCCCGCTATGGAGGCCGCCGGGGGCGATATCGGCGGGCCGCTCTGGAACTACTTGGAGACGCGCGGCGACTGCGGCGCGGCGCTGTCGGCAATGCGACGCGCGTCGGGACTGCGGCGCGGGGCGCTGTCGCGTCCGGCGGTGCGCGCCCTCTACGGCGAACGCCTCGCGCTGTCGGCGTCGCAACTGGAGCGCACGCGCAACTGTCACTTCTCGTTCTTCATGCGCTACGGACTGCGCGCCCGTCCACGCGACGCCGCCGCTTTCGACGCCCCGCAAATCGGGACGTTCCTGCACTATCTGTTGGAGCACGTCTGCGCGGACGTAAAGAGTATGGGCGGCTTCGCGCGCGTCGACGACGACACCTTACACGCCCTCGCCGAACGCTATATGGAACAATTCGTACAGGAGACCTTCGGCGACCTGTCGAAAAAGACGGCGCGTTTCCGCTACCTGTTCCAGCGACTGCGCCGGAGCGCGCTGGCGATTGTCGACCAGACCGCGGAGGAACTGCGGCATTCCGATTTCGTCCCGGTGGAGTTCGAGTTGGGAATCGGCACGGCGTCCGGCGACGGGCGGAAGTCGTTCCCGTCCATCGTCATCCACGACCCCGGCGGCGAACTCCGCCTGCGCGGGCGCGTCGACCGCGTCGACGCATGGCGGCACGGCGGAAAATTGTATTTGCGCGTCATGGACTACAAGTCGGGGCGGAAAAAGTTCGACCTCTCCAACGTCCGCATGGGGCTTGACCTGCAAATGCTGTTGTACCTGTTCGCGCTGGAACGCGGCGGAAAGCAGTGGTTCGGGGAGGACGTGGAAGCGGCGGGCGTACTGTACTTCCCGGCACGTGATACCATCCTCGACGCCGAGCGCGGAATCTCAGAAGAGGAACTCGAAAAGAAACGAAATCAGGAACTGCGCCGTTCCGGTTTACTGCTGTCGGAGCCGGAAGTATTACAAGCTATGGAGCACGAATCGCTGTCAGAGCCGCGCTTTCTGCCCATGCGCGTGAGCAAGGACGGCGGAATCACGGGCGACTTGGCGTCCGCCGCGCAACTGGGAAAGCTGGGCAAGTACGTCGAAAGCCTCGTGCGCAAGATTGCGGAGGAAGTGCGCGCGGGGAATATCGACGCCGACCCGTGCTGTCACTCGTCAGAGGACACCCCGTGCAAATACTGCGACTGGGCCGGGGCCTGTCACTTTCAGGACGGGCGCGACCGCGACAGACTGCGCTATGTCCGCAAAGTCAAGCCGGAGGAGTTCTGGGAACTGCTCGACAGGGAGGAATCGCAATGAGTGTGACGCTGACGCCGGAACAGTCGGCGGCGGTCGAAAACCGGGGCGGACAGTTACTGGTTTCCGCGGCGGCTGGTTCCGGCAAAACGAAAGTATTGGTAGAGCGGCTGTTCCGCTATGTCGAACAGGAGCGCCGCAACCTCGACGAATTTCTGATTATCACGTACACGAAAGCGGCGGCTGCGGAACTGCGCGGCAAAATCGCCGGGGAACTGAGCAAGCGCGTCGGGGAGAACCCCGGCGACGAACACCTCCGGCGGCAGATGTTGCGCGTCTATCAGGCCGACATCAAGACGGTCGATTCCTTCTGCACAAGCCTGTTGCGGGAGAATACGCACCTACTCGCGCGGGAGGGCGACCGCCACGCCCTGACGCCTGATTTCCGGGTACTCGACGAGCCGGAGGCGGCGCTGTTGCGGGAACGCGTACTCCGCCGGACGCTGGAAAAGTTTTACGAAAACCTGTCGGCGGGGGGGGCGCTGTTGGCGGACGCGATGGGCGCGGGGCGCGACGACAGCAAACTTGCCGCGCTTGCGCTGGAAGTCTACGAGAAACTGCAAAGCCACGCGTGGCCTTTACAGTGGCTTGCGCGCAGCCGGGAGGCGTGGGAGGCGTTGTCGCGCGGGGGCGCGGACTTCGGCACGACGGTGTACGCCTCGGAACTGCGCGACACCGTGCGGCGGAGCGGCGCGTACTGGGAAGCCCTTCTCCGCGATTACGCCGCACGCACGGCGGACGACCCCAAACTCAAAAAGGGCTACGGCGACAAATTCCTGACAGTAGCGGGCGCTATGAATGCGCTTTCACAGACGGAGCGCTGGGACGACGCCGGGACGCTCGCCGCGCAAGTAACGTTTCCGCGCGTATCGGCGCCGAGGGGCCGCGGGAATGACCCGCTTGTACTGTCGCTGAAGCGCGTCTGGGAGACGTGCAAGGACGGGTTGAAACGGTTGCAAAAGACCGTCGCCGTCGGCGGCGCGGACGCTATGGAGGATTTGCGCGCAATCGCCCCCGCCATGCTGGCACTGCTGAATCTGGTTTCCGACTTTTCGGAGGCCTACCGCGCCGAAAAACTCCGTATCAACGCCGCCGACTTTCCAGACCAAGAGCACCTGTCTTTACAGCTCCTGCTGTCCGAGGACGGCGCCACCACCGAAACCGGACGGCAGATTTCCGCGCGCTACGTGGAAATTTTAGTCGACGAGTATCAGGACACCAACGAGGTACAAAACGCGATATTCCGCGCGGTGTCGCGGGAGGAAAAGAACCTGTTCGTAGTCGGGGACGTAAAACAGAGTATCTACCGTTTCCGCCTCGCCGACCCGACAATTTTCCTTCGCAAGTACGGGCAGTTCCTGCCCCACGAACAGGCCCGCGACGGGCAGGAACGCAAAATTCTGTTGTCGCGGAACTTCCGCTCCCGGCGGGAGATTCTCGACGCCGCCAACTTTGTCTTTACAAACATCCTCTCGCCGGAAATGGGAGAGATGTCCTACGGCCCGGAGGAGGCGCTGCACTTCGGCGCGGAATACTACCCGCCGCGCGGCGACTGCGCCACGGAATTTCACCTGATAGCGGCGCGCCGCCGTTCCGCCGCCGACGACCCCGAAAACCCGCCCGTGCGGCGCGTGACGGCGGAGGCGCGTTTCGTAGCGGGGCGTATCCGCGAACTGCTCGACGGCGGCTTTCCCGTCACGGACGCCGACGGCGCTTTCCGCCCCTGCCGCCCCGAGGATATCGTCATTCTCATGCGCTCCCCGCGCTCCCGGACAGCCGCGTTTTTCGAGGCGCTGTCGGAACGGAACATCCCGTGCTCCTTCGACGAGAGCGGCGGCTTCTTCGATACGATGGAAGTCTCGACGGCGTTCGCGCTCTTGCAGATTATCGACAATCCGCGTCAGGACGTGCCGCTAATCGCCGTCTTGCGTTCTCCGGTATTCGCCTTCACGCCCGACCGCCTTGCCGAAATCCGCGCGCGGCACACGCAGGGCGATTTCTACGACGCGCTCCGC
>CAMHDB010000138.1 GCA_946183715.1 uncultured Oscillibacter sp. | reverse complement strand
AGGCCGCTTTCGCGCTGTTCGAGGCTTTCGCCCACGCAGATAATGGGGCTCATTCCGGCGTTGAGTACGGCATGCACCTTCTTGTTGACGGTGGCGTCGGTCTCGCCGAAATACTGCCGGCGCTCGCTGTGGCCCACGACGACGTATTTTACGTTGAGGTCGGCGAGCATGTCGGCGGCGATTTCGCCCGTAAAGGCGCCCTTGGGTTCAAAGTACACGTTCTCCGCGCCGACGGCGATACGGAGTTCCTTAAAGGCTTTGGTAGCCGTGGTGATGTTGCAGGCGGGGACACAGATGACCGTGTCGCACCACTTCGGGCGGACTGTCCAGAGCTGTTTGAGCTCTTCGGCAAACTCTTTGGTCTCCCTTGCGGTCTTATTCATTTTCCAGTTGCCGGCGATAATCGTATGGCGATACCTGCGGTTCATAGTATCATACTCCTTGCTGTTTGTCGAATGCCCCCCGCGCGCGGAAGCGCGGGAGGCGCTTATTTTATACCGGAATCCGGCGAAATGTCAAGGATTTCCGGCTTTTGTGGCGTTTCAGGCGTCGAGGAGGCAGGCCACGCCGGGAAGCTCCTTGCCTTCGAGGAACTCCAAGGAAGCGCCGCCGCCCGTGGAGATGTGGGTCATTTTGTCGGCGTAGCCGAGCTGTTCGACCGCCGCGGCGCTGTCGCCGCCGCCGATAACGGTAATGGCGGAAGTCTTGCTCAGCGCGTCGGCGACGGCCTCCGTGCCCTTGGCGAACGCCGGGAACTCAAAGACGCCCATGGGGCCGTTCCAAATCACGGTGCCCGCTCCGGCGACGGCGTCGCAGTAGAGCTTGATGGTCTCGGGGCCGATGTCGAGGCCCATCCAGCCGTCGGGGATTTCGCCGTCCCTGACGACCTGCGAGTTGGCGTCGGGGGCGTACTTGTCGGCGGCGACGGTGTCGACGGGGAGGAGGAACTTCACGCCCTTGTCGGCGGCCTTCTTCATCATGTCGTTGGAGTAGTCGAGCCAGTCCTTTTCGAGGAGGCTGTCGCCGACCTTGCCGCCCCGCGCGGCGGAGAAGGTGTAGGACATGCCGCCGCCGATGATGATGGTGTCGGCGATTTCGAGGAGGTTGTTGATGACGCCGATTTTCGAGGAGACCTTGGAGCCGCCGAGAATCGCGACGAGCGGGCGCTTGGGGTTGGAAATCGCGCCGCCGAGGAACTGCAATTCCTTCTGAATCAGGAAGCCGGACACGGCGGGGAGGTAGTCGGCGACGCCAGCCGTGGAGGCGTGGGCGCGGTGTACGGAGCCGAACGCGTCGGAGACGAACAGGTCGGCCATCGACGCCATAGCCTTTGCGAGTTCGGGGTCGTTCTTGGTCTCGCCCTTCTCGAAGCGGGTGTTCTCAAGGAGCATAATCTGGCCGGGCTGGAGCGCGGCGGCCTTGGCCTTGGCGTCGTCCCCCGCGACATCCTTGGCCATAATGACATCTTTGCCCAGCAGTTCGCCGAGGCGAACCGCCACGGGGGCAAGCGTGAACTTGGGGTCTACTCCCTTCGGCTTGCCAAGGTGGGAGCAGGCGATGACCGCCGCGCCGTTGTCGAGCAGGTACTGGATGGTGGGCAGAGCGGCCTTAATGCGCTTGTCGCTGGTGATTTCGCCCGTGACCTTGTCCTGCGGGACGTTGAAGTCACAGCGGAGCAGGACTTTCTTTCCCTTCACATCTACATCCTTGACGGTCTTTTTGTTGTAGTTCATGCTGTCAATACCTCCCATGATGAAATATATCGGCGGCCTTGGGCCGGGGATACCGAGACGGCGCGGAATCAGCACAGGCCGGGGAAGCCCGTCTGCCGGAGGGCCTCGTAGACGAGTACGGCCACGGAGTTACTCAGGTTCAGACTGCGGGCGTCGGAGACCATCGGGAGGCGCACGCAGCGTTCCGGGAAGCGTTCCCGGAAACGCGCGGGCAGTCCGGCGGTCTCCTTGCCGAAGAAGAGCCAGCTTGACGGCGTGAAAACGGCGTCGGTATAGGGCCGGGGGGCTTTCGTGGTGCTCAGCCAGAGGTCGCGCACGGCCTCCGGGCGCGCGGCGAAAAAGGCGTCGAGGCCGTCGTAGTCGAAGACTTCCACGAGGTGCCAGTAGTCGAGGCCGGCGCGTTTCACGGCGCGGTCGGAGATATCGAAGCCCAGCGGGCGAACCAAATGCAGGCGGCTGCCCGTGGCGGCACAGGTGCGCGCGATGTTGCCGCAATTCTGCGGAATCTCCGGTTCGACGAGGACAATGTTCAGCATGACGGCCCCCCTTGACGGCGCGTTTCCAGTCAGTGCGTCTATTGTAAACCTTTTCCGGCGTAAATTCAACGGCAATTTCAAAGAAATTTTCTTTTTTTGACGATATTTTCCCGACATCCCGCGACGAGGGGGCGTTTCTGTGGCCTCCCACAAAAAAAAAGAAAAGTTTTCGTGGAAATTTTCCGTCAGGGTACTGGAATTTCCCTGAAGATTTGTTATAATGAAAGAAAGAGACTGGGAGGGAGGCGTTCGCGTGGAAAGAGCGGTTTTGTTTTTCGAGCCCGACACGGTGCTGACAGGGGGCGTCAGGCCGCTTGCGCTGGAATCCGTACAGGGGCGGCCCGTGCTGTACTGGATGGCCCGCGCGCTGTCGGAGGGCGGGGTAACGGAATTGTTTGTCGCCGCGCCGCCGCGCTTCGACGCCGAAATCCGGGCCTGCATGCCCCCGAACGTCGCCGCGACCGTCTCCGGACGGAACGACGCCCTGCTGGACTTCCTTGACACGCCGGAGGCCGTCGCCGTATTCCCGCGCGCCGCTTTGCCGTTCCCGCAAATCGGCGCGGGGTTCGCCTACGCCGCCCCCGGGCATACCCTCCGCCAGACGTGGGCCGCCCGCCTCACCAACGCCGTACAGGACGCCTCCCTCCTCGCCGGGTGGGTGCCCCTATACGGCCCCGACACGTTGCGCGAACTGCAACCCATTTTCCGACCGTGACGCTTCCTTTCGGGAACCCGGCGGAAATCACGAGTGCGCCGGAGTTGCCGTGATTAGGAAAGACTGAAAGTTTCGTCCCATTTCGCACACGCGCGCCGGGACGTTCACATATAGCAGGTGCGAAAGTCTTTCGGAACTACAGAAAAGAGGGCGCTATTCATGATTTCTCACACCAAGGATTTCCTCTCCCACAGCAAAGACCTCAAGGTCTTCGCGGGAAACTCCAACCCCCAGCTTGCGCAGGCGATTTGCGCACAGATGGGTATCAAGCTCGGCGAATCGCAAATCGGCACGTTCTCCGACGGGGAGATTTTCGTCTCGCTCTACGAGACCGTGCGCGGCAGTGATGTCTTCGTCGTGCAGTCGACCTGTATGCCCGTCAACCGCAACCTCATGGAACTGCTCATCATCATCGACGCGCTCCGCCGCGCCTCCGCCAACCGGATAACCGCCGTGATACCGTACTTCGGCTACGCCCGGCAGGACCGCAAGACCAAGGCCCGCGACCCCATCACGGCGAAACTCGTCTCCAATATGATTACCCACGCCGGGGCCGACCGCGTCCTCGCCATGGACCTCCACGCCGCGCAGATTCAGGGCTTTTTCGACATCCCCGTAGACCACCTTCAGGGCGGCGGAATCTTCGCCAAATACTACGCGAAAAAGTTCGGCACCGAGTGCGACAATATGGTGGTAGTCTCGCCGGACGTGGGCTCCGTGGGGCGCGCGCGGGCGTTCTCGCAGAAGATTCACGCGGGCCTCGCCATCGTGGACAAGCGCCGCCCCCGCGCCAACGAGAGCGTAGTCATGAACGTCATCGGCGACGTGAAGGGCTACGACTGCATCCTCGTCGACGACCTCATCGACACCGCCGGGTCTCTGTGCCACGCCGCCGAGGCGCTTATCAAGGAGGGCGCGCACAACGTCTACGCCTGCGCCTCGCACGGCGTCCTCTCCGGGAAGGCCCTCCAGACTATCCAGAACAGCTCCATTCAGGAACTCGCGCTTCTGAATACGATTCCGGCACCCGCCGAGGCCGCCAACTGTACGAAACTCCGCTATCTCGATTCCGCCCCGGTATTCGCGGAGGCCATTGAGCGCATTTTCCAGAATCTGCCGTTCTCGTCCATGAGTATCTGACATATCCACAAGTACACACGTCACAAGGCGGGGAAAGTTCTTTTCCCGCCTTTGTGGGCGTATCCTGAAACCGAAAGGAAATCGTATGCTGTTCGGAACATCATCCGGCGTCGAATGGATTGTGGCGGGCCTCGGCAATCCCGGCGCGCAGTACGCCAATACCCGCCACAACATGGGCTTCCTGACCGTCGACCTGCTCGCGGAACAGTGCAAAGTCAGGCTGAACCGCGTCAAGTTCAAGTCGGCCTACAATATCTTCCAGTTCGCCGACGCCAAATGCCTCGTCATGAAACCGCAAACTTACATGAACCTCTCCGGGGAGGCAGTCGGGGAGGCGGCGCGCTTCTACCGCGTCGACCCCTCGCGCGTACTCGTCATCTTCGACGACATCTCCCTCCCGGTGGGGAAAGTGCGCGTGCGTTCGTCGGGCTCCGCCGGGGGGCACAACGGAATCAAGAATATCATCGCTCACTTGGGCACACAGGATTTCCCGCGCGTGAAAATCGGAACCGGGGCCCCGGAATCCGGCGGCGACATGATTGGCTGGGTCACGGGCGAACCGCCCATGAAGGACAGGGAAATCTTATTCGAGGCGTTCGGGCGCGCTGTCCGCGCGGCGGAGTGCGTCATACGCCACGGCTGTCAGCGGGCTATGAACGACTTCAACGGCTGAATCTTTCTCTAGGACAGGGACGTTATGACTGAAACTGGTATGCTTACATTCCTCCGGCAACTGGACACCGTGCCGGAAATCGCCGAACTTATCCGGCAGGTCGAACGCGGCGACAGTCCGTCCGCCGTGACAGGTGTCCAACCCGTACAACGCGCCTGTGTCGGGGCGGCTGTCGCGTTCGCGGCGGGACGCTCCGCGGTTTTCGTGTGCGGCGACGAACGCGAGGCCCGGCAACTGTCTGCGGACCTGTCCGCGCTGACCGGGGAGGCGTGCGCGACGCTCCCGGCGCGGGAGTGGGACTTCCACCCGGGCACGGTGGCCTCCCGGGAGTGGGAGCGGCGGCGCATCGCGTCGCTGTGGCGCATGGCCTCGGGCGACGCGCGCGTGATAGTCGCCGCCGCCGACGCCCTCCTGCAGCGTACTCTCCCCCCGGAACGTCTGCTGTCGCTGTCGGTGGAACTCAATATGGACACCCGCGCCGACTTGCCCGAACTGGCCCAGCGCCTGACGCTTGCGGG
>CAMHDB010000137.1 GCA_946183715.1 uncultured Oscillibacter sp. | reverse complement strand
GCCTGTCCGACGAACACGGGCAAAACGCCCGTCGCCATAGGGTCAAGCGTCCCGCCGTGCCCGACGCGCCGCTCGCGGAGTACGCCGCGGAGTTTCGCGCACACGTCCATACTTGTCCAGTCGGCGGGCTTGTCAATCACAATGATTCCGTCCGGCATACTCTCCCCTTTCGACGTGCTACTCGTCCGCCGCGACTTGCGCGATTCCCGACAGCATGCGCCGCCGTACTTCGTCCAGCGGGGCCTCTATCGTACACCCCGCCGCCGCCGCGTGTCCGCCGCCGCCGTAAAGCTGGCATACTTTCGTCGCGTTGACGCGCGCGCCCGTCCGCAGGGAGATTTTCCACTCGCCGGGCTTCAATTCCCGCGCGGTCACGGCGCAGTCTACGCCCTCAATCTGCCCGCCCAGCGACGACAGCTCCTCCGCGTCGCCCTCCGTCGCCGACAGCGCCTCCATCAGCGAAAGCGGCACCGTCATAAAGACCACGCGCCCGCCGTCGTAGAACTCCGCCTCCCGCAGCAGCGCCGCCTCTAATTGGATACGCACCCGGGTTTTCGTGCGGAAAAAGACTTTGTTGACGGTTCTGTAGTCGATACCCGTACCCATCAGCGCCGCCGCGACGGCGTGCGTATGCGCGGTGGTATTCGCGTAGGCGAAACAGCCGCAGTCGGTCGAGACCGCCACGTACAGCGGCAACGCGATTTCGGGCGTAATCGGCCCGAGGGCCGCTAAAATATCGTAGAGCAATTCGCCGCAGGCCGCCGCCCCCGGGCGTACAATATTCTCCCGCGCGAACGCCTCAAACGACGGGTGGTGGTCAATCGCAAGGTCGACGCGTCCTTTGTAGGGCGCGGCGTTGTCGGGGAACAGGTTCTCCGTCGCGATGTCCACGGAGACCAGCTTCGCGTACTCGAACCCGTCCGGCGCGGCGTAGGGCGCGAAATAGGGCGCGGTCGTGTCCGTGAGGCCGGGGTTGGGCCACAGGTACGCCGTCTTGCCCAGCGCGCGCAGTCCGGCGCACAGCGCCGCCGCACACCCGACCGTATCGCCGTCGGGGCGGATATGCGTCAGAATCAGGATATTGTCCCAGCTTTTCAACAGGGCGGCGGCCTCGCGTACTGTCAGCATGTTTCGTCCTCTCCCGTATCGTTTTCAACGGGCGTTTCCCGTTGTGCGTCCGACTGCTCCACGCGCCGGAGAATTTCCAGCACTTGCGCCCCGTGCAACATGGAGTCGTCGCCGAAAAACTGTAATTCCGGCGTATAGCGTAAGCGCAACGCGCCGCCGATTTCGCGCCGCAGGAACCCCGACGCCGATTTCAAACCTTTGAGCGCGTCCTTCTCGCGCGACTTGTCCAGTACGCTGACGTAGACTTTCGCGTAGCGCAAATCGGCGGAGGTGTCGACGCGCGTCACCGACACCATCCCCACCGTATTCACGCGCGGGTCCTTCAACTGCCGGATGAGCGCGGAGAGTTCGCGCTGTATTTCCTCGTTAATGCGTCCGATTCTGTTGCTTGGCATAACGGCTCCTTTCCGTGTCCGGATAGTTGTTACAAGTTATCAAACCCCAGAAAATCCCACAGTTCAGAGACGGATTTCACAGCAGGATGTTCTAACCCGGCTTCCAGAAAATCCTTGTCGCCACTCAAGATAACATCTACGTTATAATGTATGGCGTCAGATAAGACAGGAACGTCTTTTTTGTCTCTGAGCTTGCCATATTGTTTGTCCGTACTTGTCAGAAACAGAAAATCCGCCTTCAAAAGCCTTGTGCAAAGTTCATTGGCTTTTGTCGGCCATTTCCGCTCTACGGTTTCCTGAAATTCCCCCGCCACATAAGACGTAACAATCAACGTGTGATTTGTCAGCAAAAGGCGGTGAATCAATTTGAGTGGTTTCCCGCAGAATGTAAAAGCGGAAATTAGGACGTTTGTATCAATCAGTATTTTCATTGCTCGCCGTTCTTTTCCTCCTGAACTCCGCCAAATCGGCTATCATTTCTTCCTCGGAAGCCCAGCCCGTGTCGCCGTCGAGGATTTCGGACATTTCCTCAAAGAGACGCCGCGTCCGTTCCGCTTTCCGCCGTCCTTCCATATCCATGAGATACTGCACATAGCTAAAAACGGCAAAGCGGTTTTCTTCTGACAGGCGTTCAACCATATCCGTAAGAGTTGCGGTACTCACATTCGTATTCATATTCACACCTCCATTACGAACAGGGGCGGCGGTGTCGCCGCCCCTGATTCGTGATTACTGCGGGATTTCCTCCATCGTGAAGGCCTCGATTACGTCGCCCTCCTTGATGTCGTTGAACTTGTCGACGGTCATGCCGCACTCGTAGTTCTCGGCGACCTCGCGCACGTCGTCCTTGAAGCGCTTCAGCGACGCCAGCGAACCCTCGTGAATCACGATGCCGTCGCGCACGACGCGCACCGAACACGACCGGAGAATCTTCCCCTCCTTGACGTAGCACCCGGCGACGGTACCCACGCCCGAAACGTGGTACACCTTCCGGACTTCGGCGTGACCCAGTACGGCCTCGCGGTACTTCGGGGCAAGCATGCCCTTCATGGCGGCCTCGATTTCGCCGATACAGTCGTAAATAACCCGGTACATGCGCATGTCGACATTCTGCCGGGCGGCACCGTCGCGGGCGGCGGCGTCGGGGCGGACATTGAACCCGACAATAATCGCGTTCGACGACGACGCGAGCATAACGTCCGATTCGTTGATAGCGCCCACTCCGCCGTGGATGACTTTTACGTTGACTTCGTCGTTGGACAGCTTTTCGAGCGACGCCGTGACGGCCTCCACGCTTCCCTGTACGTCGGCCTTGACGACGAGCGCGAGTTCCTTACGCTCCCCGGCCTGAATCTGGTCGAACAGGTTTTCAAGAGACACCTTCTGTACGGGCGCGGCGGACTTGGCGCGCTCCTCGGCTTTACGCTGTTCGACGAGTTTCCGGGCCATCTGTTCGTCGGCGACCGCGAAAAACGGACTTCCCGCCGTCGGCGCTTCCGACAACCCCGCGATTTCCACGGGTACCGACGGCCCCGCCGTTTCCAGACGGTTCCCCTTGTAGTCCATCATGGTACGCACGCGCCCGACCGCCGTCCCCGCGATGATGATGTCGCCCTGTTTGAGCGTGCCGTTCTGTACAAGCAGTGTCGCGACGGGCCCGCGCCCCCGGTCGAGACGCGCTTCGATAACCGTCCCCTGTCCGGCGCGGTTGGGGTTGGCCTTCAATTCGGCCATTTCCGCCGTGAGGATGACCATTTCCAGCAGGTTCTCAATGCCGATTTTCTTCTTGGCCGAAATCTGACAGCAAATCGTATCCCCGCCCCAGTCTTCGGGGACTAAGCCGTGTTCGGTAAGCTGTTGCAGTACGCGGTCGGGGTTGGCGTTGGGCTTGTCGATTTTGTTGACGGCGACGATAATCGGGATATTGGCGGCCTTGGCGTGGTTGATGGATTCGATAGTCTGCGGCATGATTCCGTCGTCGGCGGCGACCATGAGAATGGCGATATCGGTAATCATAGCGCCGCGCGCGCGCATGGACGTGAACGCCTCGTGGCCCGGGGTGTCAAGGAACGTAATCGGCTTGCCGTTGATTTCGACCTGGTACGCGCCGATTGCCTGCGTAATGCCTCCGGCCTCCCCGGCGGCTACGGACGTATTCCGGATGGTGTCCAGCAGGGTAGTCTTGCCGTGGTCGACGTGGCCCATGACGACGACGACCGGGGCGCGGGGAAGCAAATCCTCCGCCTTGTCCTCGCGCACGTCGATGAGCTTCTCTTCGATGGTCACGACGATTTCGCGCTCTACCTTACAGCCCATTTCCTCGGCGATAATGGCGGCGGTGTCAAAGTCGATGAACTGTCCGAGGGAGGCCATGACGCCGTTTTTCATGAGGCATTTCACGACTTCGGCTCCGGTCTTTTTCATACGGGAGGCCAATTCGCCGACGGAAATCGTGTCGGGGATGGAGACCTTGACGGGCGACTTGCGCGCGACTTCGAGTTTGAGACGGCGGAGGCGTTCGGCCTCGTCCTGACGGCGTTTCGCCGACATCGCCTGCTGTCGGTTCTGGCGCTGGCTGTTGCGGAACTTCTCCTTCCCGGCCTTCTGCTGCATACGTTCCCCGCGCTGTCCGCCCAAATCTTCGAGACGCTCGTCGTACTTGGCGAGGTTCACGTCGCCGCCCTTGCGCGTGTCGACAATCTTCCGCTGCGGCACCCGCGATTTCGGCGCGGCGGACTTGCCGTCGCCCGACTTCTGCTGTACGGGCTTACTCTGCGCGGCGGGCTTGCTGTCGGCGGGTTTACTCTGCGGCGCGGGCTTGCCGCCGTCGGACTTCGGCGCGGCGGGCCTTCTGCCGCCGCGATTGTCCGGGGCCTTGGCCGGACGCGCCTCGGCCTTGCGGGGTTCGGACTTCGGGGCCTCTTCCGCCGCCGGGGCCGGGACTTCTTGCACGGGCGCGGGTTCGGCCTTGGCGACTTCTTCCGTCTTGGGGGCCTCTTCCGCCTTCGGGGCCGCCTTGCCGGTACGCTTCTCGGGCTTGGCGGTGTCGTCGTAGATGGACTGTATGTTTGAAATCTGGTGGTGCTGGGTCAGGTAATCGAAAATGATAGACAAATCGCTCTCGGACAGCGGCTGCATATGGTTGCGCGGCTTGACCGAATATGTGCCCAGAATTTCCGTGATGGACTTCGACGGAATCCCGAAATCCTTCGCCACTTCATGCACTCTGTATTTTCCGTTATTAGCCAATCAAAAACACCTCGCAGTAACCGGCCCGGGGGCCGGGAGTAGTAGTCGGAATCAGGTATCCGGATTCTTGCGGCGGCGCGGCTTTGCGGTACCCGCTTTTGTATTGCGCGGGCGCGGCGTCGGCGTCGACTTTGCGCGCGCCGCTCCGGTAGCCGGACGGGGTTTCGCCTTTACAGTAGCCGGACGCGCCTTCGGCTTGTCAGAAGCCGCTTTCGTTTTGCCGGAATCCGTGTTCGTGTGACTGGTACGCGCCTTCACAGTATCCGGACGGGGTTTCGGATTCTCCGGGCGCGCCCGGGCGCGGGCCGCGCGGCGTTCCCCGGCACGGACTACTTTCCGCTGTAACCGTTCTGACAGGTGCGCGTAACGCTCGGGGTCGAGCGCGGCCAAGCGTTCGCCGACTGCGTTGGCAAGTCCGGTATCGGTCAGCGCCGCGACCGCGACGGTACCGTGTCCGAGGGCGTGGCCGAGTTCGGCTTTGTCGCACGGCAGGGCCACACACAAGCAATGTCCGCGTTCGGCCCACTGTTCGGCGTCGCGGCAGACGCGCGGCGACGCGTCGGCGCTGAGCAAAAGCAGGCGCACGCGCCCGGCGTACACGGCACC
>CAMHDB010000136.1 GCA_946183715.1 uncultured Oscillibacter sp. | reverse complement strand
CCCAAAACCATGTCCTGCGTGGGCACGGTGACGGGGCCGCCGTCCTGCGGGCGCAGCAGGTTGTTTGCCGACAACATCAGAATGCGCGCTTCCGCTTGCGCCTCCGCCGACAGCGGTACGTGTATGGCCATCTGGTCGCCGTCGAAGTCGGCGTTGAAGGCGGTGCAGTTCAGGGGGTGGAGTTTCAAGGCGCGCCCGTCGACGAGGACAGGTTCAAAGGCCTGTATGCCCAGACGGTGCAGAGTGGGGGCGCGGTTGAGCATAACGGGGTGGTCTTGTATTATCACGTCCAGCGCGTCCCAGACTTCCGTCACGCCCTTGTCGACCATCTTCTTGGCCGACTTGATATTGTTCGCGGTGCCGTCCTCCACGAGTTTCTTCATGATGAACGGGCGGAACAGTTCGACGGCCATTTCCTTCGGCACGCCGCACTGGTAGATTTTCAGCTCCGGCCCCACAACAATCACGCTACGCCCGGAGTAGTCGACGCGCTTGCCTAACAGGTTCTGCCGGAAACGTCCCTGCTTGCCCTTGAGAAGGTCACTTAACGATTTCAGGGCGCGGTTATTCGCTCCCGTGACGGCGCGCCCGCGGCGTCCGTTGTCGATGAGGGCGTCGACGGCCTCCTGTAGCATGCGCTTCTCGTTGCGGATGATGATGTCCGGCGCGTTCAACTGAATCAGGCGGTGTAAGCGGTTGTTGCGGTTGATGACGCGCCTGTAGAGGTCGTTCAGGTCGGAGGTGGCGAAGCGTCCGCCGTCTAACTGCACCATGGGGCGGAGTTCCGGCGGGATGACCGGGAGGGCGTCGAGTACCATCCACTCGGGTTTGTTGCCCGACAGCCGGAACGCGTCGACGACTTCCAGCCGCTTGACGATACGCGCCTTTTTCTGGCCGGTGGCGTTTTTCAGTTCGGCGTGAAGCTGTTCGGAGAGGTTGTCGAGGCCGTGGAACGTCTCTAATTCCTCCGTGGCGGCGTCGAGTTCCTGCTGTTCCTCTTCCGTGAGGCCGTCGGGGTCGTTGCGGAGGCGTTTCCGGAGGCGCGCGCAGGTCTCCATAAGCGCGATTTTGCGCGAGCTTTCCTCGGGGGAGAGGCCCACGACCGCGAGGAGTTTCTGTACGGCCTCTGCGCCCATGCCGGCCTTGAAGTCGCTCTCGTACTTCTCCCGGTAGTCCCTGTACTCCTTCTCGGACAGAATCTGATTCCGGCTCAACGGGGTTTCGCCGGGGTCGGTTACGATATAGTCGGCGAAGTAGAGGACTTTTTCGAGAATGCGCGGGCTGATTTCGAGCAAAAGCCCCATGCGCGACGGAATGCCCTTGAAGTACCAGATATGCGAGACGGGCGTGGCGAGTTCGATGTGCCCCATACGCTCCCGGCGGACTTTGGAGCGCGTGACCTCCACGCCGCAGCGGTCGCAGATTTTGCCCTTGTAGCGGATTTTCTTGTACTTGCCGCAGTGGCACTCCCAGTCGCGGGTCGGCCCGAAGATGCGTTCGCAGAACAGGCCGTCGCGCTCGGGCTTGAGCGTGCGGTAGTTGATGGTCTCGGGCTTCTTGACTTCTCCGTGAGACCACGCGCGAATCTGTTCCGGGGAGGCCATTCCGATTTTAATGGCGTCGAAAACAATGTTACTGCCTTTGGTATTGTTCTCCATGCTCTCTCCTCCTCAGAAGGGGTCGGCGTCGTCGGCGAAGTCGTCCCCGCCGAACTCGTAGCCTTCCTCGTCGGGCTCCTCCGGGAAGTCCGACGGCTCGTCGGCGTCGTCGGTGTAGTCGTCGTCGAGGCCGATATCGGCTCCGGCGTCGGGCGGGGCGTCCTGTACGTCGAACCCGGCGTCTTGGAACTCCGCCGCCGCGTCGTAGTGGCGGTTCTGGCGTTCGCTGTCGGCGTCCATGCGCGCGAGGTTGAACGTGTCCATAGCGTCCTCGTCGTCCTTGAGTTCGATGGGGTTGCAGTCGGCGTCGAGCACCTCGATGTCGAGGCAAAGCGACTGCAACTCTTTGACCAGTACCTTGAACGATTCGGGAACGCCCGGCTGCGGGACGTTGTGCCCCTTGACGATGGATTCGTAGGTCTTGACGCGCCCGGTCACGTCGTCGGACTTGACGGTGAGAATCTCCTGCAAGGTGTAGGCCGCGCCGTAGGCCTCCAGCGCCCAGACTTCCATCTCGCCGAAACGCTGTCCGCCGAACTGCGCCTTGCCGCCCAGCGGCTGTTGCGTGACGAGCGAATAGGGCCCCGTGGAACGCGCGTGGATTTTGTCGTCAACCAGATGGTGAAGTTTCAGGAAGTAGACGTAGCCGACGGTTACTTTGTTGTCGAACGGCTCCCCGGTGCGCCCGTCGTAGAGTACGGACTTCCCTTCGGGGTCAAGCCCGGCCTCGGCGAGCATGGCGGAAATGTCCTGTTCGCGCGCGCCGTCGAAAATCGGCGTGGCGACTTTCAGCGGGGTGTCGGATTTCAGATTCCGGATTTCGTCCAAGTCGGCCTGCGTCACGCCGTCGAAAATCGGGGAATCCATATTGACGGGCAGTCCGGCTTTGAGTTTCAGCCCGAGGCGCTGTGCGGCGTAACCGAGATGGACTTCGAGTACCTGTCCGATGTTCATACGCGACGGGACGCCCAGCGGATTGAGCACGATATCGAGGGGGGTACCGTCGGGGAGGAACGGCATATCCTCCTCGGGGAGCACGCGCGAGACGACGCCCTTGTTGCCGTGGCGTCCGGCCATCTTGTCGCCGACTTGAATCTTGCGGCGCTGTGCGATATACACGCGCACGACCATGTTGACGCCGGGGCCCAAATCGTCGCCGCCGTCGCGGGTGAATACTTTCGTATCGAGTACGATACCGCTCTCGCCGTGCGGGACTTTCAGCGACGTGTCGCGGACTTCGCGGGCCTTCTCGCCGAAAATCGCGCGGAGAAGGCGTTCTTCGGCGGTGAGGTCGGTTTCGCCCTTCGGCGTGACTTTCCCGACGAGGATGTCGCCCGACTTGACCTCCGCGCCGATACGGATTACCCCGTTGGCGTCGAGGTCTTTCAGGGCGTCGTCGCCGACGTTCGGGATATCGCGCGTGATTTCCTCCGGGCCTAGCTTGGTGTCGCGGGAGTCGATTTCAAATTCTTCGATGTGAATGGACGTGTACAAGTCCTCCCGTACAAGGCGCTCGTTCAGAAGCACGGCGTCCTCGTAGTTGTAGCCCTCCCAAGTCATGAAGCCTACGAGGATATTCTGCCCGAGGGCGATTTCGCCGTTTTCGGTGGAGGGGCCGTCGGCCAGAATCGTGGCGGAGATTTCCTGTCCGTCGGGCGTGATTTTCTTGCCGTGTACGCGGTCGCCGACGTTTACAATGGGCCTCTGGTTGATACAGGTCGTGTGATTCGAGCGCAGGAACTTGATGAGCTTGTAGGACTTGTGGGTGCCGTCGTCGTAGTCAACGCCGACGTGGCAGGCGTCGACATCCGTCACGACGCCGTCGCCCTCGGCGAGTACCACGATTTCCGAATCGATACAGACTTTGTGCTCCATGCCGGTGCCGACAATCGGCGCGTGGGGCCGGAGAAGAGGCACGGCTTGTCTCTGCATATTCGCCCCCATGAGGGCGCGGTTGGCGTCGTCGTTGGGGAGGAAGGGAATCATAGCGGTGGCTATGGAAACCATCATGCGCGGCGACACGTCGATATAGTCGACGCGCTCGCGGTCTACGACTACAATCTCGTCGCGGTGGCGCGCCGTGATACGCTCGTTTTTGAGGCGTCCGAACTCGTCGAGGGGTTCGGCGGCCTGCCCGACAATATAATTGTCCTCCTCGTCGGCGGTCATATACGTGATGGCCTCGGACACGCGCCCGGTCTCCTTGCTCACGGCGCGGTAGGGCGTCTCGATGAAGCCGTACTCGTTCACGCGGGCGTAACCCGCGAGGTACGAAATCAGGCCGATGTTGGGGCCTTCGGGCGTCTCTATGGGGCACATGCGCCCGTAGTGGCTGTAGTGAACGTCGCGGACTTCCATGTTGGCGCGCTCGCGGGACAGTCCGCCGGGGCCTAACGCCGATAAGCGCCGCTTGTGCGTCAGCTCGGCGAGGGGGTTCGTCTGGTCCATGAACTGGCTCAAAGGACTGGAACCGAAAAATTCCTTAATCGCCGCCGTCACGGGCCGGATGTTTATCAAACTTTGCGGCGTGACGCTTTCGAGGTCTTGCGTGGTCATGCGCTCCCGTATGACGCGCTCCATGCGCGAGAAGCCGATACGGAACTGGTTTTGCAACAGTTCGCCGACACAGCGCAGGCGGCGGTTGCCTAAATGGTCTATGTCGTCTTTCATTGAGAGGCCGCGCGCGAGGCCGTTCATATAGTTGATGGACGCGAGGATGTCGTCAATCATGATATGTTTCGGCACGAGGCGGTCTTTCTGCAAGAGGATTTGGTCTTGCAAGTCCTCCCCGCTGTACTTCTGTAACAGCTCCTGCAACACGTCGTAGCGCACGCGTTCTTTGAGATTGCAAGTCTCCAGCGGGTCGAAGTCGACAAAGCGGCTCATGTCGCACATGCGGTTGGACTGCACCCGGATGGGCGTCCCCTCCACGTCGACGACGACTTCAAAGACGCCCAGACCGTCGAGCTTTTGGGCCTCCTCTTTCGTCACGACGTGTCCGGCGTCGAACAGGACTTCCCCCGTCGACGGGTCGGCGACGGGTTCCGCCAGCGCGTGCCCCGTGATTCTCTGCCACAGCGACAGTTTCCGGTTGAACTTGTAGCGCCCCACGACCGACAGGTCGTAACGCCGCGGGTCGAAGAACAGGTTATTCATGAGCGTCTCGGCGGCCTCTACGGTCGGCGGCTCGCCGGGGCGGAGCTTGCGGTAGATTTCCAGCATGGCGTCCTCGTAGGTCTTGCAGGGGTCTTTTTCGAGGGTCGCCGCGATGCGGGGGTCGTCGCTGAAGCGCTCCAAGATTTCGGCGTCGGTTTTGAGGCCCAGCGCCCGGATGAGGCACGTAATCGGAATCTTGCGGTTCTTGTCGATACGCACCCAGAAAACCTCGTTGGTGTCGGTCTCGTACTCCAGCCACGCGCCCCGGTAGGGGATTATCTGACAAGTCAAAATCGGGAGGTCGGTTTTAATGTCGATTTCGCGCCCGTAGTAGACGCCCGGGGAGCGGACAATCTGCGAGACCACCACGCGTTCCGCGCCATTGATGACGAACGTGCCCGAATGCGTCATGAGGGGGAAGTCGCCCATAAAGAGCTCCTGTTCCTTCATGACATCGGTTTCCTTGTTGCGCAGACGGGCCTTGACTTTCAAGGGCGCGGCGTAAGTGGCGTCGCGGGCCTTGCACTCCTCCACGTCATAGCGCGGCTCCTCGTCCATCTTGTAGTCGATGAACGTCAGTTCGAGGTTGCCCTGATAGTCGGTAATGGCTCCCACGTCGGCGAACACTTCCCGGAGACCCGTTTCCAGAAATTCCCGATAGGACT
>CAMHDB010000135.1 GCA_946183715.1 uncultured Oscillibacter sp. | reverse complement strand
TCAGCCGGATGTCGCGGAGGTCGCGGAAGATATCCGCGCGGTTTCCGCCGCCCCCGCCGCAGGCCGACAGCGACAGAAGCAGGCAAAGTAACAGGGGCAATTTCTTCATAATTTCCACCGTTTTCCATTCTATGAGGTTCCGCCCGGGGAATGACCGCTTTTTAAGGAATGACAGGGCTATTATACGCTGACTTGCGTCAAATTGCAAGCCATTCCGCGCGTAAAGTCGGCGTTCGCGCGAGGGAGAAATTTCCATCGCGGAACTTGCTCCCTTGACATCCGTTTTTCCGCCGGATATAATGGACGCGTCATCCCGCGCGGGACGCGCCAGAAAGGAACGTAAGCTCATGAATCATACCTACGCCCTGCGGAATCTTGCCGCCGTACTGCTGGGCCGGCTCCGGTTTATCCTGATTTCTACTCTGCTGTTCGGCGTCGTGGCGCTGTGCGCCGCGCGGTTCTGGATGCCGTTCCACTACGAGGCCTCCGCGTCCATGTACGTGCGCAACAGCGGCACGGCGGAGTCGCGGCAGACGGGCAACGTCAACCTCAACGACCTGAACGCGTCGAAATCGCTGGTGAGTACCTACATCGCCGTGCTGACCAGCCAGACGGTCATGAACGAGGTCTCGCGGCAGTTGTGCGCCGCGCTCGACGAGCAAACCCTGTGGACGGCGTTCCCGGGCGCGGGGCCGTCGAATCCGCCCAACGTGCTCAAGTGCGTGAAAATGACCTCCGTCAACTCGACGGAAGTCATGAAAATCACGGCGAACACGAAAAGCCCGGAAGTCTCGGCGCGAATCTGCAATATTTTAGTGGGAATCGCCCCGGAGGCGCTGATTCGCGTCGTGGGCGCGGGTTCCGTGGAGGTCATCGACGAGGCGGTGCCGGACTACCGCCCAGTCTCGCCGAACATCCCGCTTGTCACGCTGATTGGGCTTGCCGCGGGGCTGTTCGCGTCGATATTCCTCGTGCTGGCGCTGGACTACTTCGACGATTCCGTCCGGGACATCGAGAAACTGTCGAAAACCTTCGCAAAGCCAATTCTCGGCGAAATCCAGAGTACCGACGACCACGAGAAGGAGCCGTTTCCGTCGCGGGTGCGGACGTTCTGGAGCGCCTTCGCGCCCGTGCGGCGTAAGCGGAAGGCCACGCGCCGTCCGCGCCGCGCACGTCCCCGCCGGAAACTTATCACAGATGAAAACATCCCCTTCAACATCGTGGAGGGCTACAAGTCCATCCGGACCAACATCGTCTTCGCGCTTGGCACCGCGGAGCGTAAAACGATTGTGATTTCCAGCGCCTCGCCGCACGAGGGGAAGTCGACGACGGCGGCGAATATCGCGCTGGCCTTCGCGCAGATTTCCGACCGCGTACTCCTCATCGACGCCGACATGAGAAAGCCCGTCATGCACCGGACGTTCGTCGTAGACAACAGCACGGGCCTGTCCACGCTCATCATCTCCATGTCGTCGGCGGAGGATTCCATACGGCGGCATGTCATGGGAAATCTGGACTTGTTGCCGTCCGGCCCGCTCCCGCCGAACCCGTCGGAATTGCTCGCCTCGTCGCAGTTCGCCGACGTGCTTGACGCCCTCTCCCGGCGCTACGACTACATCATCATCGACACGCCGCCGATGAACGTCGTCAGCGACGCCATGTCCATACGCGCCGTGGGCGGCGTCTTACTGGTCGTGCGCTACGGGCAGGTCAACTACGAGGACATTTCCGGCACGATGAAAAAGATGGAGCTGTCCGGGGCGAATATGCTCGGCTTTGTCGTCAACGACGTGGAGCGCCACCCCTCCGGGTACGGCCGCTACGGCTACTACGGCTACCGCTACGGTTACGGCTACGGCCGCCGCCGCACGACCGCCGTCGCCGCGCCGCCGGAGAAACCCGCAGAGAAGGACGCGCCCTCTCCCGCGCCTCCCCCGACGCCCGAAACACCCGAACAGTAAGAAAGATGGGACGCCTATGACAGACTACCATTGTCACATACTCCCCCGCATGGACGACGGCGCGAAAGACGTTTCCGTCTCCCTCGACATGATACGCATGATGATGGCGCAGGGCGTCGACCGGATTGTCGCCACGCCGCACTTTTACGCCCACCGCGAGAAGAGCGTCTACGACTGGCTCCGGCGCCGTCAGGACGCCTTCGAGCAGATTGCCGACACCGGCCTGACATTGCCCTATATCTACCTCGGTGCGGAGGTCGCCATTGAGCAGGGAATCAGCCGCCTTCCCGGCGTCCACCTGCTCACGCTCGCGCAGACTCCCTACGTCCTGCTCGAATTGCCCTACGCACCCTTCGCGCACTGGATGCTGGAGGAAATCTACGACCTCTCCCAGCGCTACGGCCTCACGCCCGTGCTGGCCCACGTCCACCGCTACGCGAGTTTCTACACCCGCGCGCAAATGGCCGAGGTTCTACAGGCCGACGCCGTCTTCCAGATTAACAACGAGGCTTTCCGCACACTCCGGGAGCGCCGCCTTGTGCGCTCCCTGATTGCCAAGGGCTGTCCGTACATTTTCGGGAGCGACGCGCACAACCTCACGTCCCGCCGCCCCGACTGGGATTTCCTGACCCGGAAAGTCTCCCCGGATATCCTCCGGCATCAGGAAGACCTCTTCGCCGACACGACCGCCTCCTGACAGCAACAACCGCCTCCTCTGTTGCTTCTTTGCACTCCTTTTTCCTCCGTTGCGCGCCGCCGACTATACGGAAGCGGTGTCCGGCAGCTCGTCCAGCGAAGCGAATGTGAAACCCATTTCTTCCCAGCGCGTCAGAAGGTCATCTAAAATCTCGGCGTTTGTACGGGAAGTCGAGTGCAAGAGCACGATTGCGCCGTCGTGAATGCGCGGCAACAGCTTTCCGTAGGCCTCTTCGTGCGTCGGCTGCTTGTCTTGGTACCAGTCGACGTAGGCCAAACTCCAAAAAATAGTCTTATAGCCCAGCGCCTGCGCCTGCCGCAAATTCTCCACGCTGTACTTGCCCTGCGGCGGGCGGTAGTAGTGCGACAACTCCCGGCCCGTCGTGTCGCGGTAGAGCGCCGCGAGGCTTTCCAGCTCCTGCTCGAAATCCTCCTGCGCGGCGATTTTCGACATGTCCGGGTGGTGGTAGGTGTGATTCCCCACGATGTGCCCCTCGTCGCCCATGCGCCGCACGATATCCGGGGCCGTCTCGACCATGTTGCCCACGACGAAAAACGCCGCCGGGGCGTTGTGCTTCTTCAGCGCGTCAAGGATTTGGTTCGTGTAGCCGTTCTCGTAGCCACAGTCGAACGTCAGGTACAGCACCCGCTTTCCGATATCGCCCAGAAAGTGGGCGTCGTAGCGCGACAACTCCTCTTGCGTGGCGTTGCCGATAGGCGTCCCACCCTCTTTCGGGAAGGAGAGCCCCCAGTTCGCGGCGGACGCCGGAACCGCCGCCGAACCCGATACGACAGACACTTTCTGTCTGCCGTTGCGGTACAGGACGGCGAATAACAATACGAATGTCAGCGGCAAAAGGACGTATAACAGGAAACGTCGGTGCGAACGCGGCATGACGGTCAATCCCCCTTGGTTTCAGGTAACTGTCATCATGCCCCGAAATTCGTAAAGTATGCGGCAACCGGAAACTTTCGGGTTGATATCATGGTAAAAAACGGAAAGGGGAAATCCTATGCTACAGCGCAAAGACATTCGCGTCTACCTGACGTTCGAGGCCCTGATTTTCGTCGCGATTAAAGTCGCGGAGTTCGCCATGCCCGTACAGCTCACAAAGTGTATCATGTACTCGGCGATTCTCGGCAACACCGTCATGGGCGTACACCTCTTCTGGCGCTACGGCTTCTCGCCGGCCTACCGGCACGAGGCGCTCATCTTCTGCGCCCTTCTGGTCAACTGCGTCGCCGACATTTTCCTCACCCTCACGGGCGGAGAGGGTATGTATATTCCGGGCTTTGTCTGCTTCTGCACCGTGGAAATCATCTACGCCGCCTATCTGCGCCCCGACTTCCGCAACCTGTGCGTGCGCGCGGCCTTACTCGTCGCGGCGTTGCTGTTCGCGCGGGCAATCGGACTTTTGACGTTCCCGAACGCGCTCGGCCTGTTCAACCTGACCCTCGTCGGGGCCAACGCGGTATGCGCGTGGCTCGCGCGCCGCACGGATAAAACTTTCGCGGCGTTGCTGTTTGCGCTCGGCCTGACTTCCTTCTTTATCGGCGACATCAGCGTCGCGCTGGAAATCATGCTCCCGGCGGGGACGCTCTTCCAATTCGTCGCGAAACTCGCCGTCTGGACGTTCTACGTACCCGCGCAAGTGCTGATTGTGCTGTCCTACGCGGAGAGAATCCGTGTGTAACGCTTCCGGCCCGCATGGTTTCGGTAAGAAGATTTCCGGCCCGCACGGGGAAACCGTACAGGCCGGGTTTTTCCGCCTATTTGCGCCGCGCGGACAGGGAACGGGCCAATTCCGCGAGGAATCCGTCGCCGTCGTAGGCCGACACCGCCGCGACTGCCTCCTCAGTACAGGCCCGTACCAGTTCGCCGCACTTGTCCACGCCGTACAGGTCGACATAGGTCACTTTGCCGCTCTCTTTGTCGGAACCTATCGGCTTGCCGAACTCCGCCGCGTCGGCGGTCACGTCGAGCACGTCGTCGCGAATCTGGAACGCCAGCCCGATTCCGTGCCCGTACTCCGCCGCCGCGGCCAGCAGTCCGGGCACCCCCGACACCGCCGCCCCTAATTGACAGCTCCCCGCAATCATCGCGCCCGTTTTCAGGCGGTGTACCTCCCGGAGTTCGTCGGCAGTTTTGGACGCGTGGAGCGTATCGAGAACCTGTCCGGCGACCATGCCCGACGCCCCGCACGCCTCCGCGAGTATCCGTACACACGCTATCCGGGTTTCGGCGTCGAGGCCCGGCGCGTCCGCAATCAGACGGAACGCCTCCGGCTGCAGGGCGTCCCCGGCGAGTACGGCTAGGGTCTCCCCGTAGGCCTTGTGATTCGCCGGACGCCCCCGCCGGAAGTCGTCGTCGTCCATGCAGGGTAAATCGTCGTGAATCAGGGAGTAGGTGTGGACGAGTTCGAGCGCACAGCCGACGGGCAGCGCCAGACGCCAGTCGGCACCGCCCGCCGCCGCGAACGCGAGCGTCAGTACGGGCCGGACACGCTTCCCGCCCGCAAGCAGACTGTAGCGCATGGCCTCGTACAAGTCGGCCCACGGCGCTTTCTCCGCGAACAGCCCGCCCAAATGCGCCTCCACCGCCTCCCGGTACTCGTCGTACTGTCGCGCGAAATTCATGACGGCTCCTCCCCGCCCGCGAACGGCGTCTCGATTGGCGCGCCGTCGGGGCCCTTCATCAGCTTGACTACCTTCTGTTCGGCGCGGTCGAGTTCCCCGGAACAGTCCGCGATCAGCGCCGTCCCTTCCTCGAACAGCGTCAGAGAATCCGCTAACGGCGCGTCGCCGCGCTCCAGCCGCGCTACGATTTCCTCCAAACGCCC
>CAMHDB010000134.1 GCA_946183715.1 uncultured Oscillibacter sp. | reverse complement strand
TTGCATCATGACAATATAGGGGTCGGCCATGGAGCCGTAATAAATCAGGTTGCCGGAGCGGCGGAGCGGGTGTCCCCGATACGTCAAGCCTTCCTTCTTCGGTTTCGCGCTTGCCATCGTAACAACTCCCTTGCAACTTTTGTAACCGGATTGTAACAGTTTTGTTTTGATTTGTCAATATTCCTTTCGTGTGCAAAGTGACGGAAATCTGTATCCGTTTTTTGAATGTCCTGTTCAAACTATCCAAAAATGGCGAAAATTCGGGGAATTTGGAAGTTTTTTACACGGGAGAACCTCCGGAAAGTTTGTCATTGTTTGTCATATTTTGTAATATATGTAAAAGCCGCAAAACGTCCCGCCGTCATATGGAGGAGGCGTCTTGAACAAAAAGCCTCCCCCGCGCAAACGGGGGAGGCGCCCGGAATGGGCCTGACAGAGGAAATTCAGGGGAGCGGCCCGGAATAGGCTAACTGCCTATGCGGGCCTCCATCCAGCGGCGAATGTCGGCGTAAATCTTGTGGCGGGGCTGTTCGTTGAGGATTTCGTGCCGCAGTCCGGGGTAGAGGGCCATACTGACATCGCGCACCCCGGCGCGGCGGAAGGCGCGTTCCACCCGCCGGACGCCCTTCCCCATATCGCCCACGGGGTCGGCGGCGCCGGAGAGCAACAAAATCGGCGTATCCGGATTCATGCGCCGTAAGTTCGACGGCTTCCCGATTTCCAGCAGGCCGGAGAGCATTTCGCGGAGCAGTCCGACGGTCGGACTGCCGCCGCAGAGCGGGGAATCGAGAAAGGTATCAATATTCTCCTCGTCCGCCGACATCCAGTCGTAGACAGTCCGCACGGGTTCAAAAGGGCGGTTGTAGGCCCCGAACGCCAGCGCCACAGATACCGGGCTGACGGACGTTTCCCCTAGGCGCGCGCCTTCCTCTAGGCTCAGCGCGTAGCCGAAACGGAGTAACGCGGCGGGGGGCTGTCCGGTTCCGGTGAGTACGCACCCGTCGACCGTCCCGGGGCGGCGAATCAGGTACGTCCGCGCCACAAAGGAACCCATAGAATGCCCCAGCAGGAAGCAGGGGATTTCAGGGAAGGCGTCTCCGATTTTCGCGCCGAACCGCGTTTCCGCCTCATGCCGGATGGTGTAAAGGTCTTGTATCAGCCAGTCCCAGCTTCCCTTCGGGCCGAACCAGAGGCGCGTACCGCCGGGCGGGACGGAAGTCCCGTGGCCGAGGTGGTCGTGTCCGACGACCGCGAACCCGTGCGCCGTGAGGTACTCCGCGAACGGGTCGTAGCGCAGGACGTGCTCGCCGAGGCCGTGGGAAATCTGTAACACGCCCTTTACGGGCCCTTCGGGCCTCCATGACACGGCGTGGAGGCGCGTCCTGCCGTCCGCCGAGGGGATTTCAAACTCGTTGCGTATCATGGCGCGGGCCTCCTTTGGAGCAGTAAAAATGTTGAGGACTTTTTCCGGAAAAGTCTGTTGATTTTTCCCAAAGAGTAAGGTATACTAAGGGCGTGTACGGGCGGCTTTCACGAACCGGGTACGGAGGGGCTGTACCGCGTCCGGGACGGGCCGCGATTCTGAAAGGAGACTGAACAACATGGGTGTACTGAACGATTTCACGGAGAAGGCCAAGGGCGTCGTCGCCGCCGCTACGGACAAGGCCAAGGGCGTCGCGAGCGTGACGAAAATCAACGTGGCCATCGCCGGGGAGCAGAAGGAAATCGACAAGAACTGCCTTGCCATCGGTCAGTGGTTCGTGAGCGACTACGACGGCGAGATTCCCGAGGGCGTCAAGGACCTCGTGGACGCGGTGAACGCCAGCAAGGCGAAAATCGCCGAACTGGAAGCCAGCAAGCCGACCAAAGCCGAGGAGGAGCCCGCCGCCGAGGGGGCCGCCGCCGGCAAGCCCTGCCCCATCTGCGGCGAGGTATCCGACAGCAAGTTCTGCCCGCACTGCGGCGCGCCCATGGGTGACTGAATCCGGCACTCTAAAACAGGCAACGGTTTTCGTTGCCTGTTTTTCTATGCCCGCGCTGACAGGGGCTGTACGCTCAGCGGTTCTTATTGATGACCGCGTCCTGATAATTCCCGTCGGCGAGGTTCGTATAGCGCACGAACAGCGACACGCGGTTTTCGGCGTTGAGGGCGTCCCAGAGGCCGTCGGCGAGGGTCTTGGCGTCGGGGGCCTCCAGCTTTACGCGCACGGGTTCGCCTTCAAACGACGGCAAAGGCTCCCCGTCCCCGGCGTAGGTGTGCAGGAAGCGCCCCTCCCCGGCGGGCGGCGTCGGGTACGCGTAGAAGTAGCGGCAGCAACACTCCGGACGCCCGTCGGCGCTCTTGAGAATCGAGAGCTGGAAGCCGCCGTTCGCCGACAGCAGTCCGGAGATACGCGGCGTGTAGTGCGGCGGGTCCTGTTCGAACGCGCGCTCCGCGAGCGCCGCCTGAAAGGACGTACCCTGTTTGAGGGCCTCCCAGATGGTGTCGGTCTGGTCGCCGTTGGTGACAATCAGGTTTCCGTCGAGCAGGCGCACGGGGTGGTAGATAATCAGGCTGGGGTCTTTCATCTTGGAGGCGTCAAAGGCCTTCGTGCGGATTCCGTCGTTGGTCGCGGCGAATACGCGGTTGCGGGAATTTTCGCTCCGGCCCATGATGAAGTACGCCGCAATGGACGCGCGGTTGTCGGCGCTCCGTCCGAGGATGATACCCCGTCCGGGGTAGGGGTTCGCCCCGAGCAGGGCGGGCAGGGATTGCAGTTTCAAAACAGTTCCTCTCCTTCTTTGGTGGTATCGCGCGGGGATTTGAGCAGTCGCTTCCGTTCCCTGTGGTCTGGCAGGTAGCGCGACAGAAGCGCGTAGAATCCCGGCCCGTGGTTCTTCTCCCGGATGTGGCAGAGCTCATGCACGACCACTAAATCAATCGCGGCGTCGGGGTAGTTCACCAGAAAGCACGAGAACGAAAGACGGTTTTTCCCGCTACAACTGCCGTAGCGGGTACGGGCGGCGGTGATGGTGATTCCAGTCGGGCGCAGTCCCGTGACTTCGCTCCAGTGGGCGACTTTCGGCGGGATAATTTCCGCGGCGCGTTCGGCCATAGCCCGAATTTCGTCGGCGGACGGCTCCGGCGGCCTTTGGCGCTGTTCGGCGAGGTGCTTCGTAATCCAAGCCTCGTGCGCGGATACGAACGCGTCGATATCGCGCTTGGCGGCGCGCATGGGGGCCCGGACTAACAGCCGCCCGTCGCGGGTGATTTCCAGCGCGAGGGTTTTCCGACCGGAACGGATGAGTTCATAGTGTTCCATGGGCGCAGTATAACACAGCCGCGGCGGAATTGCAAGGCAGACGACGCAAAAAACCGTTTGCGTGCCCGTGACGCCTTTGATAAAATGACGGTATCCCGCGCCGCGCGGGAGGAAAAGGAGTGTCAGAGAATGTCAGTTTTTCACTTCACGGTCAGGACTTCGGCCCGCACGCAAATGCTCGACATTACCGCGCAGGTGCGCAGGGCCGTTGCGGACAGCGGCGTGCAGAACGGGCTTTGCGTCGTGTACATCCCGCACACGACCGCCGCCGTGACGGTCAACGAGAACGCCGACCCCGACGTGCAGACCGATTTTATGAGGGAACTCAACAAAATTGTCCCATGGGAGGACGGCTACCGTCACGCGGAGGGCAATTCCGCCGCGCACTTGAAGGCGTCCATGATGGGCTTTTCCGAGACGCTCATCGTCGACGGCGGGAAGCCTCTGTTGGGGACTTGGCAGGGAATCTACTTTCTGGAGTACGACGGCCCCCGTACCCGGAAGGTGTGCGTAAAAGTCATGGAGGGCTGACGCCCGCAGGCACGGAGAGGCTTTTTTCAAAACTGACAGCTTATTCGCCTCCCCGCGTCAAGAAATATCCGGCCTTGAAAACGCTCTATAATACCGTAAAATCACGTTTCGGGGGCCGAGATGAACGCTTACAATGTTCAAACAGCCCCGGCGCTGGCGCGAAGCGCAGACAGTTTTGCGGGGCTTGGGAACGGATATTCCCGCGTTTTTATGTCAGACGGTTCGGAACCGCAGGCGGACGCCCCGACGCGTTTCACGGAGGCGGAATTGATGGCGAAACATCAGCGCGGCATTGAGGCCATAGAGGCCGGAAAGGGTATCCGCGTCACCATGGCGGACTGAAATCATAACGGCGGGACACTTCCGGACTTTCCGGGACTGTTTTTTGAAAACCGGGACTTTTCGTCGAAATGCCCTCTGTACGGAGACGCGCGGCGGATTCTTTCCCCGATTCCCACAAAAGAAAATGCGCCCGTCCTGTTGTATCGGGGCGAAAAATGTGGTAGGATTGTGGGCGCGAAAACAAATGCGCATGGGAGGCGGACAGCATGGCAGGATACGTCAAATATTACCTCGTCGCCGCCGACGTGTTGCCGGAAGTCATTCTCCGCGCCGCCGAGGTCAACCGCATGATGGAGGCCCACGAGGCCGACACCGTCGAGGCCGCCGCCCGCGCCGCCGGAATCAGCCGGAGCGCCTACTACAAGTACAAGGACACCGTCCGCCCCTTCTTCGACATGAAATCCGACCGGATTGTGACCTTTCAGGCCATTTTGAAGGACGTTGCCGGGGTACTCTCGCGCATGCTGGCGCTGTTCGCGACTTCCGGGGCCAATATCCTGACGATTAACCAGAGCATTCCGGTCAACGGCTGCGCGGCGGTGACGGTCTCCGCCGAGGTCTCCGGGCTGTCCGGGGAGCCGGAACAGCTCATCGCGGACGTTTCGGCGCTGGAGGGCGTCATCAAGTTTGAAATTCTGGCGGGCTGAACGCAGGCAAGGAGTACGGAATCAATGATACAGACAGCAATCATGGGCTACGGCACAGTCGGCAGCGGCGTCGCCAAGGTCATCGAGAACAACGCCGGGGAAATCCGGAAAAAACTGGGGGAAGTCCTGAACGTCAAGACGGTGCTGGTACGCCGCTTCCGCGACTGCCCCTACCGCGCCCGCATGACCGACGACTTCCGCGACATCGAACAGGACCCCGAGATACAGGTCGTCGTCGAGACTATCGGCGGCGTCGGCCCCGCCTACGAGTACACGAAGCGCGCCCTTCTGGCCGGAAAGCACGTCGTGACGGCGAATAAACAGCTTGTCGCCGAGCGGGGCTGTGAACTGCTGGAACTGGCCCGCGAACGGCGCGTACACTACCTGTTCGAGGCGAGCGTCGGCGGGGGCATTCCGATTCTGCACCCGCTGACGGAGTGCATGTCGGCGAACCACATCGAGGAAATTTACGGCATTCTGAACGGCACGAGCAACTATATCCTCACGCGCATGGTACGCAGCGGGGCCTCTTTCGACGGCGCGCTGGCCGAGGCACAGCGTCACGGTTACGCGGAGGCCGACCCGACCGCCGACGTGGACGGCCTCGACGCCGGACGCAAAATCTGTATACTGGCGGATTTGGCTTTCGGACATCAGGTGAACCCGTCCGCCGTGCCCATGGAGGG